>CAZCVU010000015.1:0-14772 GCA_964501745.1 uncultured Flavobacteriales bacterium
CAAGCGCCTGCTCACGGACCTCTCCAAGAAAGCGGAGAAGGAGCCGGAGGCCTACGCGGCATTCTGGGAGAATTTCGGTGCCGTTCTTAAGGAAGGTGTCTACGAATCGTCTGCCGATCGTGAGGCTTTACTAAAGATTTGCCGTTTCCATTCGACTCGCGGAGCGGACCTGACGAGCCTCGAGGAATACAAGCAGCGAATGCCAGAAGGCCAGGACTCTATCTACTACATCATCGGCGACGATCTGGAGACCATCGCCAAGAGCCCGCATCTTGAAGGGTTCAAGGCACGCGACGTCGAAGTCCTGCTGCTGACGGACCCGGTGGACGAGTTTTGGGTTCCTGCCGTCGGCCAGTTCAGCGACCTCCCCTTGCGCTCGATAACGCAGGGTGACACGGACCTGTCGGGCATCGAAGCCGGTGAGGCCGAGGCGAAGGTCGAGAAAGCCCCGGAAGGTGACCTTGCACTCTTGATCGCGCTCTTGAAACAGGCGCTGGAGGACCAAGTCAAAGACGTCAGGGCGTCCGAGCGCCTTACCGACAGCGCGGTCTGTCTGGTCGCAGACAGCGGCGACTTGGATATGCATCTCGCCCGGCTCCTCAAAGCACATAAACAGCTCGATGCGGTCGCGCCGCGCATACTGGAGATAAACCCCTCGCACCCGCTGATCCGAGAACTGGCCGAAAAGGCCAAGGAGCCTGGGGCATCGGAGCGACTCGAGGATGCGGCACTGCTGCTCGTCGATCAGGCCCGAATTCTCGAAGGTGAACCGATTCCGGACCCGATTGCGTTTTCCCGGCGGATGACCGAGGTGATGGGCAAGAGTCTCGCCACCGAGTAGCGTTCCTGCGATGCCAACGGACGCTATCTACCTAGCAATCCGAACGCCGGCGCGTGCCCGCACAGAGGCCGGGCAGCAACGCCAATGACTCGGGTGTTTTCGCCTACCTGACGAAGGCCAGCGACTGCGCGCTCTGTATCGGGCCGTCCGGCAGCTGCAGCAGCACCGCACACCCGGCTTCGCCACTCTTGCCGGCAAGCGAGACGGTGTACTGCGCCGACGCGCCGTCCCAGCGACCGATGCGGTGAATTTCGCGCACGACGCGCGCATTGACCAGAACTACGCCGGCATTCTCGCCGCGTGTCACTTCCGTCGTGTGTTCGTCGTCATAGGTGACAAAATAGACGTCAACCGGCGTCGAAGCATGTCCTTCGGCAATCGCGACCATGACGTTGTCGCCGCGGTGGCGCAGGGTTACCTTCGGCCCGCTGTCAGCCATGTCGCGGAATTTGCCGATCTGTCGCTCGGCCTCCTCGACATCGGACCCGACATTGTGGACGCGACCGTTGATCACCATCTGCGGCGTGTAGACGTAGCGTGACTTGAGTGTCCGCCGGTATTGATGCTGACGGTCGGTGAACTCAGGCCGGGCGAAGCGATCCTTCCAGCCTATGTAGTCCCAATAGTCGACATGAAACTCGAGCGCGATGACGTCATCGCGCTTCGCAAGCTCACGCATATAGGCCTGTGCCGGAATGCAGGAAGAGCAACCTTGGCTCGTGAAAAGCTCAACCACCACCGGCGCCTCGCCGGCGCGGGCTGGCGAAAAAGAGAACAACCCGGCCACAATCAGGCACAGCGCGCCGGTCAAGAGAAGTCGTCGCATGAGCGTGAACCTAAAGTCCGCCGGCATCACCGACGAATCAAATGACCGTGAGACACCCAGCTGAAGGGTGAACCAGACTTCTCAGGCATCCGACATCAGGGAACGCAGCACGTAGTGAAGAATTCCGCCATGACGATAGTAGTCGACCTCGTCGAGCGTATCGATGCGGCAGGTCAATGTGATGTCCTCTGACGATCCGTCGGCCCGCGTAATGCTGCAGGCCACGTCCATGCCAGGCGTGATGCCAGCGTCGAGACCCTTGAGATCGATGATCTCGCTACCGTCAAGCCGCAGCGACTTGCGAGTCACGCTGTCCTTAAACTGCAGCGGAAGCAATCCCATGCCGACGAGGTTGGAGCGGTGGATGCGCTCAAAACTCTCGACGATCACCGCCTTGACGCCCAGCAGTCGTGTGCCCTTGGCCGCCCAGTCACGCGACGAGCCGGTGCCATACTCCCGGCCGCCGACGACTACCAGCGGCACACCATCGGATTTGTAGCGCATCGCGGCTTCGTAAATCGGCAATGTTTCCCCCGAGGGATAGTGTTTTGTAACGCCGCCTTCCGTGCCCGGCGCCATTTCGTTGCGAATGCGGATGTTGGCGAATGTCCCGCGCATCATGACCTGATGGTTTCCACGCCGCGATCCGTAGGAGTTGAACTCGCGCGGCGGCACCTGGTGGGACACCAGATATTCACCTCCCGGCGACTCCGCATTGATGGCTCCGGCCGGCGAGATGTGATCGGTCGTGACGGAATCTGCAAGAAGTGCCAAGAGCCGCGCACCCTCAACGTTCTCGATGGCTTCCGGTTCACTCGACATGTCCTCGAAATACGGCGGATTCTGGACGTATGTGCTGCCGATCTGCCAACCATATGTGCGGCTTTCTTCGGTGGCGATCGACTGCCATTCCTTGTCGCCCTTGAACACATCTGCATAACGCCGTTCATACATTTCGGGCGTAATGGTCTGGTTGATGATCGCCTGAATATCCTTATTCGACGGCCAAATATCCCGCAGATAGACAGGATTGCCGTCTTCGCCGGTGCCGAGCGGGTCGGACAGCAAATCGACATTCATGGAACCTGCCAGCGCATACGCCACCACGAGCGGTGGCGACGCGAGATAGTTCGCGCGTGTCAGCGGATGAATTCGACCCTCGAAATTGCGATTGCCCGAGAGTACGGCGGCAACCGTAAGATCGCCGTCCTCAATGGCTGCGGTAATCGGCTCGGACAACGGACCTGAATTACCGATGCACGTCGTACAGCCGTAGCCCACGAGGTTGTAGCCGATTGCATCGAGATGCTCCTGTAGGCCGCCGGCCACCAAGTAGTCCGTCACCACTTGGCTGCCGGGTGCAAATGACGTCTTAACCCACGGCTTCGCGGTCAAGCCGCGTTCTCGCGCGTTCTTCGCCACGAGGCCTGCAGCAACCAGTACGCTCGGGTTCGAGGTGTTGGTGCAGCTCGTAATCGAGGCAATAACGACAGCACCGTCGGCAAGCGCATAATTCGCGCCTGACACCGCGACTTCTCGTTGCTCCGCACGGCCCGAAAGTTCTTCAAATCCACCGTTGAAAGCCGCAGCGGCGCTGCGCAGACCGATTCTGTCCTGCGGCCGCTTCGGGCCCGCCAACGATGGCTCCACAGCAGCGAGATCGAGCTCCAATGTATCGCTGAACTGCGGCTCGGGCGTTGTCTCGTCGCGCCACATACCCTGCGCCCTGGCATAGGCTTCGACGAGCGCAACCCGCGACACCTCTCTGCTGGTCAGCCTGAGATAGTCCAGCGTTGCCTGACTCACGGGAAAGAAGCCGCAGGTTGCACCATATTCCGGCGCCATGTTGGCGATGGTCGCCTGGTCGGCGAGCGTCAGGTTATCCAGGCCCGGACCGAAGTACTCGACAAACTTGCCAACGACCCCCTTGGCTCTCAGCATCTGCGTTACCGTCAGCACCGCATCCGTAGCCGTCGCGCCTTCTGGTAGCGTCCCTGTAAGTTTGAATCCGACAACCTCCGGAATCAGCATCGAAATCGGCTGTCCGAGCATCGCGGCCTCGGCCTCGATGCCGCCGACACCCCAACCAAGAACAGCTAGTCCGTTCACCATGGTCGTGTGGCTGTCGGTCCCGACCAAAGTGTCGGGATAGGCAATCGTGCGTCCGTCCTCCTCGCTCGACCAGACCGTCTGGGCGAGATGTTCGAGATTCACCTGATGGCAGATGCCGGTGCCGGGTGGGACGACGCGGAAGCTATCAAAGGCGTCCTGTCCCCAGCGTAGAAATTCATAACGTTCACGATTGCGCACATACTCCATCTCGACATTCTTCTGGAAGGCACCGGCGTTGCCGAACGTGTCGACCATGACCGAGTGGTCGATCACGAGATCGACCGGCGACAGCGGATTGATCCTCTCCGGATCACCGCCCATCCTGACCATGGCGTCGCGCATTGCCGCCAGATCCACGACCGCCGGAACCCCCGTGAAGTCCTGCATCAGAACACGCGCCGGCCGGTAGGCGATCTCGCGAGTGCTGCTGCGCGTATCGAGCCACCGCGCAAGGGCCTCTATGTCCTCGACGGTGACGCTGCGCCCGTCCTCATAGCGCAACAGATTCTCCAACAGAACCTTGAGCGTATAGGGCAGCGCTGAAATGTCGCCCAGCGTCTGTGATGCCGCGTCGAGACTGAAGTAGTCATACTCGCGGCCGCCCACTTCGAGGGTCCGCCGCGTCTTCAGGGTATCCTGGCCAATCACCAATCGTCTCCCTATGTCATGCGCCCGTACACGGCGATGCTCGGGGTTGGCTGGACGACGTTGTCCTGCATCGCACCGCCACCGCGAACGCCATTATAGGGATACAGCCACAACGGTACATGCCGACAGCGTCGCGGAGCCGCCGCCAAGTCGAGTAGCGGCGTGAAGGGTCTTCGAACGCGCGGCTACGGCCGCGGCGCAATTGCCTTGGAATCGCCCTATTCCGGGCCAAGGATTTTCACAGTTGCTTCACAGAATGGTAGGCACTGAGACCTCCCCTCTCAGGGAGGCTGCCCTGACAGCCTCCAGGCGCGACCCATATTTGGTCGCATGACTTTGGCGGCTGCTGACCCAACCCTAGCAGCCGCCATTTTTTGTGGCTGGCAGACATCCAGGCAATTCGCGCGCAGCGGCACGGCCAGCATCTCCCTCGCCGGGCAAGTGCTATGATATATGTGTGACAACGTCCTCCTGATTGGCATTCGCGAGACCCCGATATGTCTAAGCGCTTCTCCGGCAATGATTTGGTTTGCGTTCGCGGCGAGAAGACTGTTTTCGAACGCCTGTCATTCTCGATCGGCGACGGTGATGCGCTTGTCCTGAGGGGACCCAACGGCAGTGGCAAGTCAAGCCTCCTTCGTATCATGGCTGGGCTTCTGAACCTGGAGTCCGGTGCGTTGCTATGGAATGGGCTGGACGTGACGCAAGACCTGCACCTGCATCGCACGGGCCTTCACTATGTCGGGCACCAAAATGCGCTCAAATCACTACTTACAGTGACCGAAAACCTGGCGTTCGCAGCTGCAATCCGCTCGGCGGAGACCAGATGCCGCGACGCGCTCGAGGCGTTCGCGCTGGCCAATCTGGCCGAATTACCGGTGCGGCTGCTATCGGCGGGTCAACGGCGACGCTTGGCGCTGGCGCGGCTGGTCGCGAGCCCGGCATCGTTGTGGTTGCTAGACGAGCCGACGAATTCACTGGACGAGGACGCGGTGGCAATGCTGCAGTCAGTAATCAACAGCCATCGTACGCGCGGCGGCATGGTGGTCCTGGCGGTGCACGGAACGCTGGCCATGGCGGCTCCGACCGAACTCGATATCAGCAACTTTTCGCCGCTCAGCGGGGCGTTAGCGGAGCATGCGCTGTCGTGACCCAGGCGCTCGTACAGTTACTGCTCCGAGATCTTCGGCTGGCCTTGCGGCAAGGATCGGATGTGGCCGTCCTGGTCATGTTTTTCGTCATCACGGTTTCGCTCTTTCCCTTCGCAGTGGGACCGGAACCGGGAATCCTGGCGCGTATTGCCGCGGGCGTGATCTGGGTAACCGCGCTGCTCGCAACCATGCTGTCGCTTGACCGGCTGTTTCAAAGCGACTTCGAGGATGGATCTCTTGACCTTCTGGTGACGTCGTCGCCGCCGCTTGAACTTATCGTGCTCGCGAAAGTCATGGCGCACTGGCTGGTTGCCGGCCTGCCGCTGATCGTTGCGGCACCCATTCTTGCGGTCGCCCTGCGGCTGCCCGCGGACGGCTTTCTGGTTCTCTTCGCGGTGATGGCAATTGGTACGCCGACGCTGAGCCTGATCGGCGCCGTCGGTGCCGCTCTCACGCTCGGCGCGCGCCGCAGTGGTGTGCTGATATCGCTTCTCGTCTTGCCACTTTATATTCCCGTCCTTATTTTCGGTGTTGCCGCAATCGACGCTGGAATTGCCGGCATTGCCGCCCGTCCGCATCTGCTTATTCTCGGCGCGATGCTCGTTGCTGCCTTGCCACTTGCGCCGTGGGCTGCAGCGACTGCGCTGCGCCAGACTCTCACATAACGCGAGGGTCGCACACCGACCGGTGTTCAACAGGCCGCGATTTCGTCGCAAAGTCCTTTACGAACCCGGTACTGATACGATCTATAGGGACGCCATGCAGCGGTTTGCCAATCCCAACCGGTTCTTGAAGGCCGCGAATGCAATCCTGCCGTGGTGTGCATGGATTACCGTCGGCTGCCTCACCACCGGGCTCTACTTCGCAATATTCGCTTCGCCTGCGGATTACCAGCAAGGTGAAACTGTACGCATCATGTATGTTCATGTCCCGTCGGCCTGGATGGCGATGTTCATCTACGCCAATATGGCAATCGCCAGCGCCGTCGCGCTGATTTGGAAGCATCCGCTGGCCCACCTTGCGGCCAAGTCCAGCGCGCCGATCGGTGCTGCCTTCACAGTCATTTGTCTCGCCTCGGGCATGCTTTGGGGCAAACCGACTTGGGGCACCTGGTGGGTCTGGGACGCCCGACTGACGTCGGTCCTGATCTTGCTTTTCCTCTATGTCGGTTACATCGCACTCGTGAATGCGTTCGACGATGCCGCGCGTGGCATGCGGACCGGCGCCGTGCTGGCTCTCGTTGGCGCCGTCAATTTGCCGATCATCAAGTTTTCGGTGGATTGGTGGAACACACTTCATCAACCCGCGAGTTTGACTCGCCTGGATGCCCCGGCAATCCACTCCTCGATGCTGATACCGTTGCTGTTGATGGGAATTGCCTTCATGGCATTTTACGCAACGGTGCTGATTCTCAAAATGAACGACGAACTGGCCGGCGCAAAAATCCGTAGTTTGCGTATAGTTCAGGCGCGTTGAATGGAGTGAGCGAGGGATGGCGGGTGTTAGCGAGTTTCTGTCAATGAACGGGTACGGCAGCTTCGTATGGCCGGCCTATTTGATAGCCGCGGCGGTGTTGATAGGCCTGCTCGCCATGGTCCTCAATAGTCTGTCACGCAGCCGCGAAACGCTCAAGCTGCTGGAGGCTGAGCGCGAAACGCAGCGCGATACGGCGCCATCGATGAGCGAGGAGAACAACCACCCTTGAGTACGACCCCAACCGTGCCGCGAGGCGTCAGTCCAGCAGCAGCCAGGCGGCGGCGGCGGCTCGTTGCCGTGCTGACTGGCGTGACCCTGCTTGGCATTGCTGCAGCGCTCGTCCTCATTGCCTTCGAGGATAGTCTCGTCTTCTTCTACAGTCCCAGCGACCTGACCGAACGGCCAATCGAGTCGGGCCGGCGGTTTCGGCTCGGTGGCCTCGTCGAAGAGGGCAGCGTACGCAAAGCAGAAGACGGAATTACCACGCTGTTTGCGATTACGGACCTGGCCAACTCAGTGAACGTGAGTTACCGCGGCCAATTGCCGGATCTGTTCCGCGAGGGACAAGGTGTCGTGACCGAGGGCACGCTTTCGGAGAACGGTCTATTTAACGCAAGCGAGGTTCTCGCCAAGCACGATGAAACCTATATGCCGCCCGAAGTAGCCGACGCACTCAAGGAGGCGGGTCAGTGGCGCGATCCCGCCACTGGGGAAAACGGGTCATGATCGCCGAGATTGGACAGTTTGCGCTCGCACTCGCACTTGTCACGGCGCTCCTTCAGGCCTCGCTGCCGTTGCTCGGCGCGGCCCGTGGCATCCCCGGCTGGATGGCGCTGGCACGCCCAGCGGCGCTGGTACAGTTGAGCCTGATGGCGATTGCCTTCGCCGCCCTCACGCAAGCCTATCTAACGAGCGATTTTTCCGTCCTCAACGTCGCCCAAAATTCGCATTCGCTGAAGCCACTGATCTACAAAATTTCCGGCGTCTGGGGCAACCACGAGGGTTCGCTGATGCTCTGGGTGCTGATCCTTGCCTTGTTCGGCGCCATGGTTGCGGCATTCGGCAGCAACCTCCCGCCGACCTTGAGGGCCCGCGTGCTCAGTGTGCAGGCAATGATCGCCGTTGGTTTCCTCGCATTCATGCTGTTCTCATCGAATCCGTTTCTGCGCGTATTCCCGGCGCCGCAGGACGGCAACGGCTTGAACCCCCTACTGCAGGATCCCGGGCTCGCCTTTCATCCACCGGTCCTCTATGCCGGCTATGTCGGATTCTCGATCGCCTTCTCCTTTGCGATTGCCGCCCTGATCGAAGGTAAGGTCGACGCGGCTTGGGCGCGCTGGGTCAGGCCCTGGACGCTGCTGGCCTGGTCATTTCTCACCGCCGGCATCGGCTTGGGGAGTTGGTGGGCCTACTACGAACTTGGCTGGGGCGGCTGGTGGTACTGGGACCCGGTCGAGAACGCCTCCTTCATGCCATGGCTGGTCGGAACTGCACTGCTGCACTCCGCCCTGGTCGTCGAACGCCGCGACGCGCTCAAGACCTGGACCATACTGCTCGCCATCCTGACTTTTTCGTTGAGCCTGGTCGGCACATTTCTCGTGCGCTCAGGCGTACTGACCTCGGTCCACGCGTTCGCAACCGATCCGACGCGTGGCGTATTCATCCTTATGCTCTTGGTGATCGCGATCGGCGGCAGCCTCATGCTCTATGCGATGCGTGCACCGGCGCTCAAAGGCGGTGGTCTGTTCGCGCCGATCAGCCGCGAGGGCGGCCTCGTACTTAACAACCTTCTGCTCACGACGGCTGCTGCGACGGTGTTTCTAGGCACGCTCTACCCGCTGTTTCTCGAAGCAATCGGCGGCGGCAAGGTTTCCGTCGGCCCACCCTTCTTCAATACCACTTTCGTGCCGCTGATGATCCCGCTGGTCGTGGCCCTGGGCGTCGGGCCGTTGCTTGCTTGGAAACGCGGCGACCTGGCCGGCGTCCTTGGACGGCTCAAGCTTGCTTTGGTTGTAACCTTGGCCGCAGCGGTCATCGCCGGCTACCTCACCTGGGGGCGCTCGGTGTTCGGGGCGATGGGTATAGCGCTCGCCGTCTGGCTGGCCTCGTCGGTGCTGGTGACATTTGCCGAGCGCGTCGGGTTAGGGCGCATCCCGCTCGCCGACAGCTTGCGGCGAATTGTGGGTCTACCACGCAACATCTGGGGCATGACCCTGGCGCATTTCGGGTTCGCTATTATCATCGTCGGCATCACCGGCGCCTCGCTTTGGCAAAGCGAGAACGTGCTCATCATGCGACCGGGCGAGACGGCGCAGATTGCCGGCTACTCGCTGACCCTGGAGCGTATTCGAGATCTGCGTGGACCCAACTATATGGCCCGACGCGCGACCTTTGTCGTCCACCGCGACGGCGAGTTCGAGACGACACTTGAGCCAGAGCGCCGGTCCTATTTAGTGCAAGGCAGCCAGACGACGGAAGCTGCAATCTACAGTGACGGCTTTGCAGACCTTTACGCGGTCGTCGGCGAGGGCGATTCGGTAGACGGCGTTACGGTGCGCCTTTTTCACAAGCCACTAATCCCCTGGCTTTGGCTCGGCATGACGGTCATGGTGGCCGGCGGATTGATGTCCCTGACGGATCGGCGACTACGCGTCGGTGCGCCAGCCCGCAAGGGCAGACCGTCGCCCCTGCACGCTGCGGCGGGGGCCGAGTGAATGTTGACGCGACGCATTTTGTTCTTCCTTCCACTGGCGGCCTTCCTAGGCCTGGCTGTGTATTTTTGGGTTGGACTGCAAAGCGATCCGCGCATCATCCCCTCCGCCCTGATCGACCAACCGGTACCAACGTTCGAGCTGCCGCCGCTCGTGGCTGGTAAGCCGGGGTTCGGCAGCAGTGATCTCGCCGGCCAGGTGCGCCTCGTCAACCTGTTTGCCTCCTGGTGCGTGCCATGCCGCGTCGAACACCCAATCCTGATGCAGCTTGCCGAACAGGGAACGGTTCCCGTTTACGGTATCAACTGGAAGGACCGGCAAGCAGATGCGATCGCCTGGCTGGCAGAACTCGGCGATCCCTACGCCCGCATCGGCCACGATCCGGACAACAAGGTCGGTATCGATTGGGGCGTCTACGGGGTTCCGGAAACCTACGTTATCGATGCCGAAGGACGAATTCGCTTCAAGCAGGTAGGCCCGATCTTCCCTGAGACGCTCAAAAAGACGATCCTACCGCTGATCCGGGATCTGCAGGGATGACAAGGACACTCCTTCTCTGCCTGATCTTGCTGACCTTTGCGTCTGGAGCTCGCGCTGTCGAGCCGTCGGAAGTGCTGGCTGACCCGGCACTTGAGAGCCGCGCCCGCGCACTTTCAACGCAAATCCGCTGCCTGGTCTGCCAAAACCAGTCAATCGATGATTCCAATGCCGATCTGGCGCGCGATTTGCGGCTCCTGGTGCGCGAGCGCTTGGTCGCCGGCGACAGCGATCAGGGCGTCCTCGACTATTTGTCCTCCCGGTACGGAGACTTTGTGCTTCTGAAGCCGCCGGTGAAGCCAGAGACCTGGGTGCTATGGTACGGGCCGCTGGGCCTGTTCGTCTTCGCGTTCGCTGGCGCGGCCCTCTACTTCCGTGGACGTCGCAAGGCCGCAATACAGGGCGATGCAGACGCGCTTGCGCCTGAAGAGAACCGGCGTCTCAAACAACTTCTCGAAGAGGGCAGCGAGTAGCGGCCATGGTGTTTTGGATTGTCGCAGGCCTGATGGCGGTCGCGGCGACGGCGGCACTTATCGTGCCGCTGCTGCGCGCGCGCGATCAAACGGCCGATGCCGACGCTTACGACGTTGAAGTTTACAAGGATCAAATTGCCGGACTGGAGCGCGAGCTTGCGGCGGAACACTTGGCTGAAGACCAAGCCGCAGCGGCGCGCACCGAGATCGCGCGGCGCCTGCTTGCCGCTGACAACCGCCGCAAACAGCACGATGGCTCTGCAGAAGATGCAAAACGTCCTGGAGGCCGGCTGGGAGCACAACTCACAGCTCTGGTTATTGCCATTGCTGTTCCCGGCGTAGCGCTTGCCATCTACGCAAAATTGGGCACACCCGGGTTGCCGGGCGAGCCGTTTGCGGCGCGTACGAATGCACTATCAGGTGCACAAGACACTGCCTCCGGCATGGATCTCGAATCGCTGGCCGTCCGACTTGCCAGTCGACTCGAAAAGACACCGGACGACCTCGAGGGATGGCTGCTTCTGGCCCGTACCTACCTATCACTCGAACGGTTTGCCGAGGCCGCGAAGGGATATCAACAGGCGCTTCGGCTCGACCCAAGCAACGCTGACCTGCGTGGCGCATATGGTGAAGCGCTGACGCTTGCAGCTGGCGGCGTTGTGACGCCTGCCGCGCAAACTGCCTTCGAAGAGCTGCTTCGCGGCAATCCGAATGACGTTCGGGCGCGCTACTATTCTGGCCTTGCGAGTTACCAAATGGGTAACCACTCTGAGGCTCTCGATCGTTGGAATGCGCTGATCGCCGATACGCCAGCCAACGCTTCTTGGCTGCCGATTGTCCGCAGCCGGGCGGAGGAAGCCGCCCGCTCGCTCGGCCTCGACGTAGCGTCCGCCTTACCTAGTCCGTTGCCCGCGACGGCTGAGTCGACGGCCGCCGAAACAGGTGCGGCGCAGGATCCGGCAGCAGTGGCTGCAGCTGACGTAGCAACGATGTCGCCAGAGGAACGGGCGCAGATGACCGCTGGTCTGGCGGTAAGGCTTGAGGAGAATCCACGAGATTTCGATGGCTGGCTGCGGCTGATCCGTGCCTACGCCGTAAGCAAACAACAGGACAAGGCCCAGGCTGCGCTCGACGGAGCGCTGACCATATTCGCGAAGGCTCCGTTTCCGCGCCGGCAGCTGATTGCACTCGGCCGCGAGCTTGGGCTCACCGCAGCCACAGGCACAACTGCCGCACGTAGCCCGACAGCAGAACAGCTTGAGGCCGCACAGGAGCTTTCCAGCGAAGAGCAGACATCGATGATCGAGGGCATGGTCGCCTCACTCGCCACCCGGCTCGAGGACGAGCCCAACGATACCGAAGGCTGGATCAGACTCGCGCGCTCATACGAAGTGCTCAACCGGCCGGCCGATATGCGCGATACGCTCGCACGTGCAGCCAGCTTCAATCCGGACGATGTCGACATCCTGGTATTCTATGGCCGCGCCCTTCGCGCCGCCCGTGGCGGTCAATCCTCCGCGAAGTCAACTTCAGTCATGCGCAAGGTATTGACGCTGGCGCCCGACAACGTCGAGGCTTTGTGGTTTGTGGCGCAGGCAGAACTGGCGCAGGGCAATAGCACGATAGCGAAGTCACTACTGGAGCGGGCGCTTGACCAACTGCCCGCAAATTCGGCCGATCGTGCACAGATCGAACGCGCCATTGAGGCACTCGGAGGCAGCTGAGGCCCGGCTTGACCTGAGATATCTTGACTGCGCCTTTGTCGCCCTGTGCAATCTGCAGGCGAGGGTCTAGCCTGCTGCAAGGTTGTGAATAACGCTATGCGAAACACCGAGGGGAAAAGCTCCATGAATGACAGCCCGGTCAAGCTTGGCATCATCGGACTGGGACGTTGGGCAAGCGTGTTGACACGAGCCGCGGGAAAATCCAGTCGGCTCGAGATTGTCTCGGGCTATAGCCGTTCCGAAGACAAGCGGCAGGCCTACACGCAGAAATTTGGCATTCCCTCTGCACCCGATCTCCAGACAATGCTCGCCGATCAGACCATCAGCGGCGTGATCCTGACGGTGCCGAATGAGCAGCATCTGCCGGTAGCCGAAGAAGTCGCGAAGGCTGGAAAGCAGGTCTACACCGAGAAGCCGATCGCCAATACACTGGAGGACGGCCTGAGGATCGCGGCGCTTGAGGCTCAGTACGATATCCGGGTGACGGTCGGCCATAGTGCACGGCTTCTGCAGGGCACCCGCTTGATTAGGGAGGCAATCGATAGCGGCGAATTGGGCCGCGTCTCGTTCATGGAGGCCAATTTCTCGAATGAGCGGGCGCTGGAGCTGACGCCGGATGCCTGGCGCTGGTACCGCGACAGGACGCCGGGTGGCCCGTTGTCGCAGCTCGCGGTTCATCAGTTCGATGCCCTGCATTTTCTCGGTGGCGAAATCCTGGAAATCTCGTCCATGGCGTCCAAGCTTTCACCGGTTGGCGCCGAAGTGGACGACCAATCGATGACGCTGATGAGGTTTGCCGACGGCAAAATTGCCTATGTCGGCTCATGCTGGACCTCGCCCGGCATTTACGCCATACGCGTATTCGGCTCGAAAGGCCTGATGCATTACGAGCTTGATTTCAGCACTTGGGATACGCCGGAAAAGCTGGATAAAACGTCGACACTCTATATCCAGAGGGGCAAGGACGGCTACAGCAAGCGGGAAGTATTGGACCTTCCGCAGGGCGACATGTTCCAAGATGAACTTGAGATGTTCGCCGAGACCTGTGTGACCGGAAAACCCTGCGAGCTCACGGTAGAAAACGGCAATATCGCTTTGGGCGTGGTATATGCAGCGCTACGCTCGATTGAGCGCAATGGTGAAGCGGTCAAGCTCAACGACGTGATCGAGCAGGCGCGCCACGAGATCGACACTCGGAGCAGCGCCGCCTGAGTCGAGCACTGTTGAGCAACCAGACTTTGAGGTGATCAAATGTCGCAACTGCCTAGCCGCTATTTCACGGAGCTAACGCAGCCGGAGATCGCGGCACAGTTCGAGAAGAACCCGCTGGTCATTTTGCCGGCCGGAAGCGTCGAACAGCACGGCCCGCATTTACCGGCCGGTACCGATATTTTCGCAGCAAACGTGATCGGACACGCGGTCGCGGAGCGAATGGACGGACTCGTCCTCCCCGGCGGGCCGCTTGGCGTTACACCAATGCATATGCCATTCGAAGCCACGATCACGCTGACGCCCGACACGTATCAACGCGTGGTGCGGGAAACAGGCGTTGCGACGGCCCAGCATGGCGCAAAATATCTGCTGATCCTGAATTGGCATGAGGGCAATATTCCCTCGCTCGCAATCGCCGCCGAATCGCTGCACCGCGACCACGCCATGACCGTTGTTACAGTACAGGCCTGCTATGTCGCAGCCGAACTGTACGGCAAGGACAGCGGTGGGCTAACGCATGGCGGCGAAATCGAGGCGCTGGCCGTACTCGCCTACCGTCCGGACCTCGTGCATCTCGACCGCATCGACTATTCGTCGGATCACGAACTGGGACGCGAGATGGACAAGCTGCGCCGCACGCGGTCCTACCAGCCGGTGCTCACCGACATCCGATCAATCGCGCCAACCGGCTGGTACGGTAGCCCGGAGCACGCGACGGTCGAAAAGGGCGTGCGCATGCTGAACGACATTGCCGACGCGATTGCCAAAGAGGCGACAGAGATCTTCGGCCGGCTGGATGCCGTGCAGGGCGGTGTGGTCGAAGTGAAGCATCTGCGGCAGGTACGGTGAGGCAAGCTGGGGGAGCACGGCAATGGCGCGTGTCATCACTCAGAGCGAGGCGCGGAACCTGGGACTTCCAGGTAGAACGTCGCTGGAGATCGTCTCGCGCGAGCAAGGATCGCAAGACGTTACATTGCGACTCGTCGAGATTCCAGTGCCACAGCCGGATGAGCCGCAACGCGGTCCACACCGCCATGAAGGATTCGAGGAATGCATCTTCG
>CAZCVU010000015.1:14782-17514 GCA_964501745.1 uncultured Flavobacteriales bacterium
AGGCCGGCGCCGCACGGCACCAACTCGAGGCCGGCGATACAATCCTAATCCCGGCCGGCGAGCCACACGTCACCCGCAACACCGGATCAGAACCGCTGATGCTGCTCTGTTTTTTTCCGGTCTCCGAGATCGCTGGACGCACGCACGAGCCAGCAAAGAGCCTAGCGTAAGGGTTCGAGCATGGCATTCGATGTACTCTGCCTGCGACCAGAGGCCGACTTCCAGCGCGCGGGCGTAACGCCGCCAGACGTACTTTCGACAGCCTACCGCAAACCCGACGATCCAGAACTCGCTGCTTTGCTGCGCGAGGTTCGCGCCCTGCTTATTCCGGCGACCGGACCGAAGCTCGTGCCCGCGCTGTTCGAGAATACGTCGATCATGCTGGCTCAGGTCACCGGCGCCGGCGTCGACCGCCTCGACGAGGCGACCATGAAAAAGCTCGGTGTTCCGGTCTGCAACGTACCTGGCGGCAGCAACGGCGCGGTTGCCGACTACGCGGTTGCCATGGCGATCTTGCTGCACCGGCGCTTTGCCTGGGCCGACACTGAGATTCGTGCCGGCGACTATGCCCCGTTTCGCGCCCGCATGATGGCCGACAACCTCTCGGGACTCGACGGTCTCAGCGTCGGCGTCGTCGGCTTCGGTGCGGTCGGTACGGCGGTGGCGCAGGCGTTCGCGCGCTACCATACCCGCATCGCCTATTTTGATCCCGCACCGCTCGATGTTGCTGCGGCCGAGGCGATCGGCGCGCAATCGCTATCGCTCGATGAGCTGTTGGCCCAGTCCGATGTGGTCACCCTGCATGTGCCACTGCTTGCCGCGACCGAGGGGCTGATCGGCGCCCCGGAGTTGGCGCTGATGAAACCAGGGGCCGTGCTTATCAACGCCGCGCGGGGCGGTGTGGTCGACGAAGCGGCACTCGCCGCGAGCCTCGCTTCTGGACATCTTGGCGGGGCCGCCGTTGACGTTTATTCGAGCGAGCCGCCAGCGGCCGAAAATCCGTTGCTCACGCTCTCTGACGAGGCGGCGCGGCGGTTGATCCTGACGCCTCATGTTGCAGGCGTGACGCGCCAGGCCCAGGGTATCCTTTGCAAAGGTGCGTGGGAAAATATTGAGCGCGTGCTGCTGCGCGATGAGGCGCCACACAATCGGGTTTACTAAACACACCAACTATCACGCCGCTAGATGCCCGGTGTAGCGAATCGACGCATGATCAAGGGCATCGTATGAATGCGCGGAGATCCATTGAACGGGTCTCCCAGAAGGAAACACTCATGACCTCACCCATCGTCTCGAGCGAATGGCTGGCTGAGCACCTGGACGACGCAAATGTCAAGATCGTCGAAGTCTCGGCAAAGAACGAGGACGCGGAGTATCACAACGGTCATATCCCCGGCGCGGTCCGCTTCTTCTGGAAGGATCTGTGCTGGCACGCAACCGATCGGCAGATGGTCACGTCGGCCGAGCTTGCCGAACGACTGGGCGGCGTCGGCATCAGCGACAGCGATACCCTGGTGCTTTACGGCGATCCGGTGCAGTACGGAACCTACGGGTTTTGGGCGCTGACCATGGCCGGCCATCCGAGCCTGAAACTGCTCGATGGCACCAGAACGAAATGGGCAGCCGAGAACCGGCCGATGACCAAGGAGATTCCGGAAACGACACCCGTCCCCTACTCGCCGCACCAGGGCAACGCCTCGATGCGTCTTGGGCGTGACGACATCCGCGACAATCTGGGCCAGGCCGGACGCCTGCTGCTCGACGTCAGGAGCCCCGAGGAGTATAGCGGCGAACGCGTCATGTCCTACGGCCAGTTCGACCATGGCGCAGAGCGCGGCGGCCGCATCCCCGGCGCCAAGCACCTGTTCTTCGGGGAATTCTTCAACAACGACGACACTTTCAAAACCGCCGAGGAGATGCGCGCAGCCCTCGCCACGGCGGGCGCAAACCCCGAGAGTTTCGACCAGACTGTCTGCTACTGCCGTCTGAGCCACCGCGCAACCCTGGCCTGGACAGCGATGACCCACGTGCTCGGCTACCAGAGCGTCAAGATCTACGATGGCTCATGGACCGAATGGGGCAGTATCGTCGGCTTTCCAGTCGAGAAATAGCTCCGACGCCATCACTTCGGCCACCGCACGCGCCGGCATTTAGAGCCCGCACTAGCCGCCAATTCGGCGCCTTACAGCTCGTCCGGTGCAACAGGTAGCCTGACCACTTCGCCGCGCGACGCTGACAGGTCCATCGCCATCGTCAGCAGCAGGTTGCGGTGGCCGTCGGCTGCGGTCGCATGCGGCGTGTCGAGGCCCGAATGGATGCGGGCAAACCAGGCGTTGGTTTCCTCACGCATCGGCCCCCAGAGCTGATCCAGGTAAAGGTCGCCCGGCGGATAGCTGGTCAGAAAATCGACATGGCGCTGGAACTCCGGTTCGAAGCCTTCCGGCGCATAGCCGGCGCCCTGAGCTATCTCACTCGCCAAGACGACGTCGCGGTGGGTGTCCTCGACGTCGATCACACCCTTGGTGCCGACAATGCCGATCTCCAGCCCATAGACCGAACCCGGCCAGACGACCGGCAGCGCCCAGCTGATGTTCATGCTGAAGATCGTGCCGTCATCCATGGTGAAGATGCCAAAGGTCGAGTCCTTGGTGCCAAATTGCGACAGTACCTTGTCGTTAGAGCCGGCATAGACCGAGACCGGCGTCTTGCCCTCCATCAGCCACATCGACATA
>CAZCVU010000016.1:0-17264 GCA_964501745.1 uncultured Flavobacteriales bacterium
CAGCCGGACATCCCAGCCGCCTCAGTGGTGTATTTTTGCTCCGCCGCTTACAGGAAGGTGGCAATGGTGGCGAAGGGGACCACTAGCTAACCCCCTGCAAGGGCCACCCCACCCCTCCCCGTATGTCATATGTGCTGGTGCTCAGTTTTTTTGAAAAATCAGCCTGATTGAGCAACGGTAGCGTTTTCCGTGATTTGTTGGAGCCAGATCCACGATATGGAAGTAACCAGCAAAAGATCTGGGACCTGGGCCTCGCGGTCCCGCGTCAACGCCCTAACCAGCGCCCACGATTCGGTGGCTGGTACCCCACTCCGACTCGGATTATCGGAACAGGCCCAGCGGACCGAACCGTGCAAATCCCCAATAGCTCAACATGAGTGCCAACAGCTATCGCCTAAGGGCGCCCATACTTCGCCTTGTATTCGTCGAAGCTATGCGCCAAGCCGTCCTGGTTCCAGGCGAAATTCGCCAGCGAACTGTGGCGTTGAGCGAAGTCGAACTTGAGAGCCGCCATGCCCTTGGCGACGCCGGAGGCGTTCTCGGCCTCGTGGAAGACCCAGCCATCCGGCAGCACGGTCAGGATATTGACTTCGCTGTCGGTTACCGGATTGCGGATTGGTTCCGCCTGGGCGCGAACCAGGTCGGGCACCTCAATTCGCGCGCGGCGGCCCTCAAGATCCCACTCCCAATCGATTTTGGTAAAAATCGGATCGTGGATCTGTTCGATGATGACACTGAAGATGTTGAACATGGAACCGACCGGCTGATCTTCGCCGGATAGGATGTAGAATATGGCCTCGGTCTGCTCTTCCGACGTTATGCCGTCGATGATGGGCTGCATCTGACCGCTGCCATGGTGGATCGCACGCGGAAAGAAGAACGTGGCGACCACCGTAATGCCGTCGAGAGAAACATCCTCGCAATGACCCTTCTTGATCTTGAATGCCACGATGCCGTCACAGTGCCCCTGGGTCGGCGGTGCCATCGCTTCACACGGGCAGCCGTGATCACAGCTGCAAAATTCTGCGTATTCGCCTTCGATATGCCAACTCTTACCAGCCATTCTTACCTCCCCGTTTGGCGTGTTGTTGTTGATCATCCGGTATTTGCCTGGATGCGGCTAGAGCGTTTTTACCCAGGCCCCCCCCGAACACCCTCATCGGCTGTATTTCTAAGATAGCACAAATGTTGTTCCACCGTAAATGACCATCAAGTGATTGAGAGCATTGAAGAATCTCCATTTAGCCTAAATACCGCCCAATATTAGTGCAGCATTTTGAAGTCATAATAGACGCCACAATATTTCACCAACCCTTTGATATTTTGAAGAAATTCTCTAATGGGCACAGGCATTCTTGCGGGTGCCAGAATTCTACATACTATTCTCTCACAGAATCAATAGGTTAGCCTTTCGTATGGCTCTTCGGCCGCACCAGCTGCTCCACAGCTCGTCCAGTTGCCTGCTCAGCTCCTGTCCCCTGAGGCGGACGGCTGGTCAGGAGTGGGGCACGCCTTTGAGCCTTCCGCAATGTTCTGAGAATGGGCAGACATGTGTTGCACCTATGGTCACCACATTAGCCTTTTAAGCAAATTAAGCTAATGTTTTATACATCAAAATCCAGCAACCCCTATCCTGATGGGGTAGAGTACCTGGAATGACGGAATGGCGTTTCTCGGCTGAAAAAGCATATAAAACACCACTTTAAGTAAGGCACAGTATATGGACTAAGAATTGTAACATCCTCTAAATACAGTAGATCGCAGACATTGTGATTCGAGACTTATGGTCATTATAACTATTTGATATTAAACAAATAATTAGGAATGTTACTAGTTATGCTACTAGGGAGTATATTTAGGAGTATTAGATTCATAGAATATATTCTATATGAGAATTATATAATCAACCCTAGATACGGCATATGCATAACCGACAGCCAACCCTTATGAAGATAATCATTGTGCTGAATCTAAAATTGCTCCTTTACATCCGGTGCCGACGCATGATCAAAACTAATATAACATTCCTCCATGATGGCTCTGACCTGATCGGTGCAGGACTTGGGGAACAGCACTCCGTCGTGGATCGGTATTCCTAAGATATTGTTTTCTAATAGTTTTTCCAGAATCCTCTCCATGATCTGGCTATCCATGTGCTGTAGTTGTGTAGCGCATTTGGTATAGAAATAATGGTTTATGATTCTGTGTTTGGCGCAGAACCCGCCGAACAAGCCCTTGGCATGGGTACTTTTTAGGTGTGGATAATCTTCATTAAGAGCCCTAATTAACCCTCTGTAATTCTTTACGTTTAGCCCCTTGGTGAAAAGGGCCTTCACTTCATCCCTCTGGTATCCCTCGACGTAGTATGGGTCTCCGTCCTCTGCGTCCCAGGAGGCTCCTTCCAAGCTGTAGAGCAGATGCAGATGCATGGAACCGTAGTCCAGCTCCTGCACCTCTTCTCCGTCGATCAGCAGCTCTCCCCTGGTTTCAGACGGAAGTTCTTGGACGAAGTGACCATAGAACCTGCCGCCATGCTGAAAGTTGCCGTTGAACACCCTGTGGAGCTGGTTCCTGTCGTAGCTGACCAGTTCACCATGCACCATGCGCCGAGGCAGGCGTACATCGGCACCTTTCAGAAAGTCGTTGTACCGCTGGAGAAATGCCCTCATCCGTCGGGTTTCGGCAGTGTCGTGATAGTCGGTCACTTTTTTATTAGAATTTTTTAATATAATTAGCTCAGGCTTTGAGATGATTGTTTCGATATGTCCTTGCGCCTCTATCCACGCCTTGAATCCCAATCCGGTCTTGTACCGGCTTCTCTTCATCTGATTCTTGCTTAACTCGTTGTTTTTGTTACCCCTCCTATCGGAAAAGCCTATTTTTCCAAGCTTGATGAAGTCGATATCTTCCAATCTAGGAATGACGTTTTCGATTAGGCTCCGGTAGCCGACGCCATTCTGATTGTACCGACTCTTCTTGTACTCACCCGGACTTCGGGAGAGCGCCAGGAAACCGCTCGGCAGGCTCCGCTCCAGGGCAACCAGATTGGCGAGGAGGCATGACGTCGCCCGGTCAAACGGCTTTCCGCCTGCGATTGGTAGGCCGAAACTCTCGGGTAGCTTCAGATCGAGGTCGAGGAATCGGGTTCTTGTGAAAGGGTCTATGGGAAATTTGGGATCGTCTGTTTCAATATACATTGGTCACCTTATAATTAACAATCATAAAAAGAAACATTCTATCATGAAACAACTATTTTGTCAATAAATAATTATAAAATACATAGAATCATTCAGATTAATTACAATCTAAATTTATATTAGGAATTTTAGATTCAAGACTGCCAGCACATCGTCCTCCATTTCGGCCTCTACAGCCCTCATGCATGCCCGAAGCTCCTCCAACCCTAGCCCCTCACTGTACGTGTGGAGAGCAAGCGCATCCTTCTTGTGGCCGAACAGCTGATCCCTCCCGCTCGCGTTGGCAGCCGGCGTCTTGGTGTTGCCTCGCAGGCTCATGATCGTGTTTCAAATTCCACATCAGATCTCTGTGGTCTTTGCAGCTCGTCCAATGCTTCCTTTTCTTCATCTGACATCTTCGATTCCGGTGGCAAGTCGAAGGCCCACAGCTGGATTTCCTCAGCAATGGCATCGAACGCTTGGCGCATCTTTTCAGCTCGCGTCTGGATGTACCGCTCCGTGATATCGCTGGTCTTGTGATTGAGGGCACGCTTGATCGTCTGGTAGTCCAGGCCATACGATTCGGCAACTGTGGCAAATGTTCGTCGCAGGTCGTGGCTGGTGAACTTGACCCCGGTTAGCTCGCAGATGCGCTCAATCTGCTTTCGAGGCTCAACCAAATGCCCGTCACCTCGCTTCGCTGGGAACACCCATCTCGCATGCCTGCTGTCGTCATTGGCTCTTCGTTGAAGTAGCGCCTCAACCGGAGGCGACATCGGGACTACATGCGTCGTTCCGTTCTTCGTGTCCTCGATGGAGAACAGCCTGTCATCGAAGTTCACGCGCTCCCATTCGAGCGATCCAGCTTCATCCCTTCTTAGTCCGGTGAAGAGGATGAGGGTGATGTAGTCTCCGATGGTGGTATTGGTGATCCTCTTGGCCTGACGTTGATATTCATGGTGATGAATATGAGAGAGCTCATCAAGAAGATCACGCACCTCGTCTCGTTCAAGGTACCGCTTTCTCGGCTCGATACGCCTATCGATCTTCTTGTCCTTCAATACCTCGCAAGGATTGTCCGTTATCAGCCTCACGCCATCGATCTCGTCAGCCTTGGCGTAATTGAGGATGGAACTGAGATAGCGCATTGCCTTCGCAGCCTGAGCTTTTCCAGTGTCCGCAGGTCTGCGACCGGCTGTCTCTTGGAGGGCAAAAAATCTCTGCTCCACATCCCTTCTGGATATTGACCGCACTGGCTTTTCCATCCAACTGGCAAAGCAGCGCTCGACCGTGTTTCGATAGTCCTTGACCGTCTTGGGCTTAAGGTTCCGAGCCTTGAGAAAATCCTCAAAGACCGACCGAAGAGAAACAGCCAAAGCGTCCTGCAACGCTGCTGCCTTGGCCCTTTCCTCACGCTCCAGCCTGTCCAACTCAACAGGATCATCGCCCTGCTTCATGATCATCAGGCTCTGCTGAGCCAGCTCTCGGGCCTTCTCCAGCGTGACGACAGGGTGCTTTCCCAAGGTCACCCGCTTGGACCTGCCGTTCTTGATCCTGGCTTCGGCTATGAAGACGATGCTGTTCCGTGGGGTCACCTTCACACCAAAGCCTGGAAGCTCGGAATCTCTGTGGAAGACATCCTTGGACGTGTCGTTGGACAGCTTGTGCAGGAAGCCCTTGGTGATCTTGGTGCGTTTCATCGGGTGCAGCTGATCATCGTCCCTTGGAAAATCAATGCTCCAAGCCTATCAGATCAGACGTTGACCTGCAAGAATAGTAGACATATAGTAGACACAAATATCAAGGAAGAGTTTGATTGAGAAAAGAAGAATTGCTTCATAAATCTATATATTATAAGGATAATATGAGATTTCTTCTCATTGTGAACAATAAGACTAATGACTTTTAATCAGTGGGTCCCAGGTTCGATTCCTGGCGGGCGCACCAATAAAATCAAAGAGTTAGATTGATATTCCTGGGCTATTTGTTTTATGGGTAAGCGCCAGGTAAGCGCGGCGTTTCATTTTTCGCCTTGCTCGGCCACATTTCGGGCAGCACCCTCCCTGCCAGGGAGATAGGCGAAATGGGCCATGTAAGACTGGGCGTCCTGTCGAAATCGCGAAAGTGGACCCAGGTCGTCGATGAACTGCGGCTCGGTGCCGACATCGATGCGGTGGCGGCTTCCGCCGCGGACGCCGCCGAAGCCAGTCTCCATGCCGCGTCGAACGACCCGGCATTTCTCCATGCCTTTTGGCTTCTGACCCAAATTCCTCTCGCGGCGCGTGGTCCTGAATTTGCCAGCGATTTGCGCCGCCTGGGCGTTCAGGTCCCAGACCAGCCAAGCCTCATGGATGTGGTTGGCGCGATCTCAAGTGCGGTCGATCGCGACGCCCGAGTACAAGGGGCCCGCACGGACCTTGGCGAGATGGCCCAGATGGCGGCGGTCGAGAGTCTCATGGCATTGGTGGGGCCGAACTTACCCTCGCTATTCGAACCAAGCCCGGCAGAGGTCCAGCGCGCGATCGGACGTTTCGCTAGCGGTGATCGCTTTAGCACCCTGGCACGTGAATTTTTCGCACGGCTTACACAACGCAGTCTGGACTACTACCTGAGCCGTGAACTCAGCAACCATATCGGCCCCGGCGAGCGTTTCAGGGATGACGCGGCGCGCTCCCAATTCGACGACGCCCTCGATCAGCATTGCCGGGAAGCGGCCAGGATCGTCGAGGAGTTCGCCGGCGGTTGGTATGGCAAAAATGTCTATCAGGGCGACGGCCTGACGCCGGGCATCGTTCGCAGGTTTGCCCCCGTCGCGTTCAAGAAGATCCGGGCCGAACTCCGGAAGCGCCGAGATGCCGAAGAATGAGCATCTCATACTGTGTGGCGGCGTAGAGGAGCCGCAAGAGGCCGTCGCTTCGAGCCTCAGCCTGAATCTGCATGGAACGTCGGCGAATGTTCTTCTGCGGATTGAAGACATCAGCAGGCGGCTTTTGGCGAACATTCCGGATGTGCTCGTCGATCTCCTGGAAGTTGCAAGCTATGTCTACGCTGCGGACAGCGCGATCCCACGTGGTGGCGCGATCGACGCCCAGATGGGCAAGCGCTGGCGGCGAAACTTTCGATTCGTGATCCCGGTTCGCCTGCCCGATCTATGGTCTTCCGCTCCTGTTTCTTCTGCGCTCGTCGAGACGCTGAGCTTTCTCTCCGAAGACGGTTATGAGTTCGAGTTCCAACCTCTCGATGATCCGCCGGCTGTGGCGGAATACTTCGAGTTTGCGGATTCAGAATCGACAGGCTTCACGCCGGACGAAGTGATCCTATTCTCAGGTGGTCTGGACTCGCTTGCCGGGGCGGTCGAGGAGCTGGCAGCGCATGGCAAGAAGGTCGCGCTTGTCAGCCACCGCTCCGCGAGCAAGATTGCCAGTGCGCAAAAATACCTCGTCAATCAGTTGCGGAGCCGGTTTGGCGCTGACCGTGTTCTCCACGTTCCCGTCTGGGCGAATTTGGGCGGAAGTGTCGGCAAGGAATTCACGCATCGGACCCGATCCTTTCTGTTTGCGGCACTCGCGACTGTGACGGCGCGGTTGTTTGACATAGATCGCGTCCGGTTCTTCGAGAACGGGATCGTCAGCCTTAATTTGCCGCCTGTGGCCCAGGTCGTGGGGGCCCGGGCGACCCGAAGCACACACCCACAAGTTCTTGTAGGTTTTCGCCGCGTGCTCACTGAGGTAGTCGGACGATCGTTCGATGTCGACAATCCGTTCATTTGGTTAACCAAGTCGGAGGTCGTCGAAAGGATATCTGCAAACGGATTCAACGATCTGATCCGGGACACGCGCAGCTGCACACGGGTCCACGAAATGACGAAGATGCATCCCCACTGCGGACAATGCTCTCAATGCATCGATCGCCGATTCGCGGTCCTCGCCGCCCGGCAGGGGCATGAGGATCCGGCGGATGCGTATAAGGTGGATCTCTTCATCGGCGAGCGTCGGGCGGGGCCAGACCGAGAAATGGCACTCGCCTTTGTCCGTTCGGCCACAGATGTCAATCAAGTGGCGGATGTCGCGTTTTTCGCCCGTTACGGCGAGGCGAGCCGCATTGTTGGTTTCTTCCCGGAAGCAGCAGACAAAGTTGCCAGCCGCATTCTTGACCTTCACCGTCGGCACGCGGCGGCCGTCTGTCATGTCTTCGATGGGGCGATATCAACGCATGCAAGCGCGCTGCGCCAAGGGAGCCTGGCTGGGGATTGTTTGCTCGCCCTCGTCGTCAGCCAGCGAGACGCGGTCAGTGCCTATCCCGAGAGAGGCAGAGCAGTCGAACCGATCGTCACGATTGGCGCTGATATCCGTATGGGTGTCGATGAAAAGCGGAAGCGCGTCGTCTTCGACGGATGGGGCGAGATCAGAGGCGTGAGAGCTGAACTGCTTATTGCTCTCGCTGAGCCTTTCAGGCAAGCGATGCAAGGTGAGCGAGCTCCGGAACACTATCCCTTCACCAAGACTTCCAAGCTGTTGCGCCGCCTCAACTGTACGGAGGAGACATTCCGGCGGCGTGTTCTTAGCTGTCGAAATAAGATCGTCGAGATGGCCACGAACGCCGGCGACCCTCCTCCTTCAGGCGATGCCGTGATTGAGAGCATTCAGTGGCGCGGTTACCGGCTGAATCCAGATCGGATCCGGATCGTGGCAATTTCCGAGCTTGATGGTGCCGATTAGCCGCGGCTGGAGCGCAGACCACACCACCATCCGGAATCAGACGCCTTCGGTAGAGCGACGCGATGTCCGTTTCCAATGATCTATGTCTGGAATACCCCCGAAAATCCCCGTTAAATTAGAATATGCTTACCGGCGATTCCTGACCCTGGCTGTGTAGAAACGTTCTCGATGTTACGATTCCTCGGTGAATCGGATGAGGGGTCGGATGAAGCGTTTCATTGAAGGGACGTGCCGTGAGCAGGGGACGCTGTTTCCGGAGAGCCTTGAGGATTGGGTCGATGAGGACAATCCGGTCCGCGTGATCGATGTTTTCGTCGACGAGCTCGATCTGGGTGGTCTCGGTTTCAATCGCGTGGTGCCGGAGGCGACGGGACGTCCTGGGTATCATCCTTCGGTTCTGCTGAAGCTCTACATCTATGGCTATCTCAACCGGACCCAGTCGAGCCGTCGGCTGGAGCGCGAAGCGGGCCGCAACGTTGAAGTGATGTGGCTGATGGGGCGGCTGGTGCCGGACCATAAGACCATCGCCGACTTCCGCAAGGACAACGGAGCGGCGATCACTAAGGTCTGCGCCCGGTTCGTGGAACTCTGCCGCCAGCTCGGCCTTTTCGCGCAAGCCTCGGTGGCGGTCGATGGCTCGAAGTTCAAGGCGGTCAACAACCGGGACCGGAACTTCACGGCGGCAAAGATGCAACGCCGCATGGAGCAGATCGAGAAGAGCGTCCAGCGCTATCTCGATCAGCTGGACAGCGCCGACCGGCAGGCGCCGTCGGAGGCTCAGGAGAGCAAGGTGGCGCGGCTGAACGAGAAGCTCGCCAAGCTGAAGGAAGAGATGCAGCGTCTGCAAGCGCTCGAAGAACAAAGGCTCGCCGCCCCGGAGCAACAGATCTCGCTCACCGATCCGGATTCCCGCTCCATGGCGACCAGTGGCCGTGGCTCGGGCGTCGTCGGTTACAACGTCCAGGCGGCGGTCGACACCGAACATCATCTGATCGTCGCCCACGAGGTCATCAACGTCGGCTCGGACCGTGCCCAACTGGCCAATATCTCGAACCGGGCCAAGGTCGCGCTGGCGGTCGATGAACTGGCCGTCGTTGCCGATCGCGGCTACTTCAACAGCCATGAGATCCTGGCCTGTGAGCGGGGTGGGATCACCGTCACCTTACCGAAGCCGCTGACGTCGCGGTCCAGGAAGGCGGGTCGGTTCAGCCGGGAGCACTTTCGCTACGACGCCGACGAGGACGTCTATATCTGCCCTGCCGGGGAGCGCCTCAGAGCCTCCTTCACACGCGAGGAGGGCGGGCGGGTGATCCGCCGCTATCGAACCACCGCTTGCCCGAGCTGTGCCCTGAAGGCCCAGTGCACGCCGAGCCAGGAACGCCGCATCAGCCGCTGGGAGCACGAGCATGTGCTCGATGCCGTGCAACGGCGGCTGGATGAGAACCCGGAGGCCATGCGTCAGCGCCGCGAGACCGTCGAGCACCCCTTCGGCACCATCAAGTCGTGGATGGGCGCCACTCACTTCCTGATGCGGCGGCTCAAGAACGTCCGCACCGAGATGGCGCTGAGCGTACTCGCCTACAACATGACGCGGGTCATGAACATCATCGGCATCCGCCCCCTGATGGCAGCGATCCGGGCTTGAGGCGCCGCTATCGCCGCATCTCGCACCTCAAATCGCGATGACCCGGCGCCGAAGCCGTCCAGAGCGGCCACCAGGCCCTAAAATTTGGAAAATCCCCCCAACGGACGCCAGGACACCAGAGACGAGCGGACCGCAGCCGCGACGCAAATTCGCCGCGCGTTCTTACACACCCAAGACCCATTTTCTCCGTCGGAGATGCCACAAGACGCGGATACATGGGTGCCATTCTCAAATCATTTGTTATTGACCCATGTTGATGGCACGACTGACGCCAGATGCCGTACTGGACAGCGCCGCGCGGCGTGAAATTCTGATCCGTGATCGCATCGATGAACCGAGGATCTGTGCTAGCCCACGGCAACGGGCGCAATCAGGAAAACATAGGCCAACACGACATAGGAGGACATGCCATGGCAATGTCCGCAGTTTCGAGATGGAGCACGTCTCCGGCCCTCCGCGCCATCATCGTCGGCGCCGCCTTAATCACCCGCTGCGGGGCAGAGGCCTCTTCGCGTTCGTGAGGGCGCACCAGGCCATGTACCCGATCGCCATGATGTGTCGGCTGCTGGAGGTCCCCACCAGCGGCTACCATGCATGGCGCCGCCGCGCGCCGAGCTGGCGCGCTGGACGATGCGGCGTTGACGGCACGGATCCGTCGTATTCACAAGACCTCTCGTGGCACCTACGGGGCGCCCCGGATCCATGCCGAGCCGTGCGAGGAAGGCACCGCGATCGGGTGCAAGCGGGTCGCCCGGCTGATGCGCCGGGCCGGTCTGGCGGGCGTCCGCCCGTCCATGGGCTCGGTCGGAGAGGCTTACGACAACGCCATGTGCGAGAGCTTCTTCACCACCTTGGAGTTCGAGCTAATCGACCGCCGACGTTTCCACGACCAGAACCAGGCACGTATCAAAGTCTTCGAATTCATCGAAGGCTGGTACATTCCCCGCCGACGTCATTCCGCCCTCGGCTATCAATCATCCATCAACTACGAGAGGAGCCTCCCGTCGCGCAAATCTTTGACAGTCCATGAAAGCGGGGCAACTCCAGGCGCCAGGACGATTTTGGTCGAGATCGGGTTGAAACTGGCTCGCCACGTGGGCGCGCTCGATCCCGAGACGCTCGAGGAGAGCCGCCAATCCGTCCGTTTCCGAACCTTCCCTCGCAGCCGCGCCATTCCACCTTGCCACTCGCGCTTTCGCAAGCGACGCCCGCCGCCCTAGAATTGGGCCGGGCGGCGGAGCGGAGGCAGTCATGGCGCAGGCAATCGACGCGGTCGATCTCGGCATCAAGTGGGACCGGCTGATCTCGATCACCGACGAGGTCACCTCGGCATTGGTCCGAAGCTCCTTCTCGACAATCGTGCGTGAGAGCGGCGACCTCTCCGTCGTGCTGCTGGACGCGGGCGGAAATTCGATGGCGCAAGGGAGCTACAGCGTGCCTTCCTTCACCGGCACCGCGGCGCCGACCCTGCGCCATATGCTGAAGCGCTTTCCCCCCGAGACGTTACGCCCCGGCGACGTGCTGGCGACCAACGATGCCTGGCAGGGGACGGGCCACCTCTACGACATCAACGTCATGCGCCCGGTCTTCAAGGGGGAGCGGATCGTCGGCTACACCGTCTCGATCACGCACCTGCCCGATATCGGCGGGCTCGGCTTCGGCGCCAGTGCCTCCGAGATCTATCACGAAGGCCTGCGCCTGCCGATCTGCAAGTTGGTGCGGGAGGGCGAGCTGGACGAGACCGTGGTCGACGTGGTGCGCAACAACGTCCGCGTGCCAGAACAGGTCTTCGGCGACCTGATGGCCAACGTCACCTGCAACGAAGTCGGCGGCCGCCAGCTGCTGGAGTTCCTGGACGAATACCAACTCGACGACGTCGAGGACCTCTCGGCCCAGATCCGCGCCGCCTCCGAACGCGCGATCCGCGAGGCGATTCGGCGCATCCCCGATGGCAGCTACGCCAGTGAAGTGCGTCTGGAGGCGATTGACGAGCCGGTGACGCTCGTCTGCGAGGCCCGGATCCGGGGCGCGGAGATCGATATCGACTTCGCCGGCACCGGCGGGGTGGTGGCGCGGGGCGTCAACGTGCCCTTCTGCTACACGCGGGCCATGGCGCTTTACGCGGTGAAGTGCTTGACCGTGCCGACCATGCCCAACAACGAAGGTGCGACGGGGCCGATCACCGTCACGGCACCTGAGAACTCGATCCTCAGCGCCCAGCCGCCGGCGGCGACCGGCGCCCGCCACGTGATCGGCCACTATGTCGTGCCCTCGGTGTTCGGCGCGCTGGCCGAGGCGGTGCCCGACATGGCACAGGCGGACTGCGGCCTGGCGAACCTGGTGACCTTCCAGGGCACGCACCGGGACGGGCGGCGGATCTCGACCATCTATTTCGCTTCCGGCGGTTTCGGCGCGCTCAAGGGCCGCGACGGGGCCGAAGTGACGCCCGGGCCCACCAACATGGGCTCGGTGCCGGCGGAGATGTGGGAATCGCTCACCAGCACGACGATCCTGGAGAAGCGCCTGCTAGCCGACAGCGGCGGCCCGGGCGCGGCGCGCGGCGGCGTCGGCCAGGAGATCACCTTCCGCAACGATTCGGGCGCCGACATGCAGCTCTTCTGCATGGCGGCACGCACCGAATTCCCGGCTCACGGCCTCCTGGGCGGCGGCGCGGGCGGCCACCGCCTCGCGATCATCAACGGCGAAGCGGTGCATCCCAAGGGCACCCACGTCTTGCGCCCGGGCGACACCTTCACCATGCGGGAAGCCGGCGGTGGCGGCTTCGGCGATCCCAAGGCGCGGCCGAAGGCCCTGGTCGAGGCCGACGTCGCTTCGGGCCTGGTGACGGCCGAGGCGGCGGCGCGGGACTACGGTCACGGGTAGGCTTGCCGTGCGCGCCACCGGGTTTCTGCTGGCGCTTTGGCTGATTTTGTTGCCACGTGTCGCTGGTCAGGCTGTAACCAATGACTTCCTGCAATGTGCCGATCGCCTCGGGATCGCCCGGCCATAGCTGGTCGAGGAATCGAGGCCAGTTAGTCGGCACGGGCACCTCGACGTCGCTCGGACGGATTTGAATGACGGCGCATTCAAGATGCAGCGACGTCGTCGATCCAGGCGTTCCAACGGGCGATGTTGGCCATGGTGTCGCGAAAGCCTTCCCAGACGCCGCAGGTGCAAGGGGCGGCCTCGACGCCACCCCGCGCCATGTCTTCGAACACCGAGCGGCTCCATTTGGAGATGATCGGGCCGTCGATCAGCAAGGCGTCCTGGTGAAGTTCCTCGGGGTCCATTTGTCCCCTCGCTCGGCCGCTCATCGTCGAACTCGATGGTTAACGAAAGGCCAACACACCGTGCCCGTCGCCGTGATTTCTCTTTCGCCCCGAGCGGGCTTCGGCCATGCTGCGTACGGCAAAAAGGAGCGGAGCGAGAATGAGCGAGATCACGTCATCAGAAGCAGCGGAGATGCGAGCGGCGGTCGAGCGCCACATCTTCCGCTATGGGCAGAAATTTGCACCCTATCTCGGCGTCCGCGCGTCGGGGAGCTACGTCTACGACGAGACCGGCAGGGCCATCCTCGATTTCTGCTCGGGCCAGATGTGCGCCACGCTCGGTCACAACCACCCTGCGGTGATCGAGGCGATCGAGCAGAGCTGCCGCGACGTCCTGCACCTCTTCAGCGGCGTGATGAGCCCGGCGGTCGCCCGTCTGGCCGAGGCGCTGGCGGAGATCCTCCCGGCCGAGCTCTCGCGCATGATGTTCCTCTCGACCGGAGGCGAGAGCAACGAGGCCGCGCTCCGCATGGCGAAGACGGCCACCGGCGGGTGGGAAGTGTTGGCGCTGGCCGGGTCCTGGCACGGTCAGACCGGCGGGGCGCAGGCGGTGACAATGAACGGCGGTCGGGTCGGTCACGGCCCGACGACGCCGGGCGTCACTTTGTTGCCCAATCCGAATTGCTACCGCTGTCCGATCCGGCACTGTCGCGACGCCTGCGACATGACCTGTCTCGAGGTCGGTTTCGAGCTGTACGATGCACAGTCGACCGGCGCGCCGGCCGCGGTGATCGCCGAGGCGATCCAGGGTTCCGCCGGCATCATCGTGCCGCCGGACGGCTATCTTGCGCGCCTGAAGGCGCTCGCTGGCGAGCGCGGGATGCTGGTGATCTTGGACGAGGCACAGACCGCCCTCGGCCGCACGGGCACCAACTTCGCCTACGAGCACGATTCCACGCCACCGGACGTGCTCGCGTTCTCGAAGACGTTGGGGAACGGCCTGCCGATCTCGGCGACGATCACGAGCGATGCGATCGAGCAGGCCTGCGTCGACAAGGAATTCCTCTTCTACACCTCGCATCTCTCGGACCCGTTGCCGGCCGCCGCCGGCATCGCCGTGCTGCGGATCCTGCGCGAGGAGAACCTGGCAGAGCGGGCGGCCGAGATCGGCGACTATTTCATAGCCGGCTTGCGCGACCTGCAGCAGCGCCATGAGTGCATTGGCGACGTGCGCGGGCGAGGCCTCCTGATCGGCCTGGAATTGGTGGTCGACCGCGAGAGCCGCCTCGCCGATCGCCCGTTTGCCGCACGCGTTCAGCGCCGCGCGCTCGAACTCGGCATGGTGATGCACGCCGTCCGCGCCGGAGCCCAGAGCACCATGCGCATCGCTCCGCCCCTCACCGTCACCGAGACCGAGATCGACAGCGGCCTCGAGATCCTCGACGAGGCGATCCGCGACGGCCTCGACAGCTGAGATCGTCGGCGTACGGAGCTAGCGATGAACGAAGCGACGATGGCGGCCGATGCGATCGCCCGCCGGCTGCACGACGCCGGCTGCCGCCACGCCTTCGCCATCCCCGGCGAACCCCTGCCCGCGCGCGTGGGCGAGCGAGGATTCGCTCTCGCTCCCGGGGTGGCACGGCCGCCATCGACTTCGCCAAGCGAGTGAAGGACTGGCCGCCCTCGCAGCCGCCATCGACGCCAAGCTCTAAGATCAGGCTGGGATCCAGCCACGTGCTCTGCTGGTCCTATGTCTCCTCTTGCCCGATCGCCGTCACCCACCAGACCGCATGACCGAGCGCGGCCGCGGCCAGATGCCCCGCCATTGTCGCCGCGGCGACACTTTGCAGCAGCATTCTTTCCGCGTTCTTGCGGTACATAGTGTCGGGCTCGGAACCGTCGTTCAACACCGGAAAGGCATCGACGTAGCGAATATTTGCCATCACAACGATGAAGCGGGGCTCCGTCTTCTTGCCGGCATAATTCGGCGTTGGAAACTTCATCTTGAGTTTGGCCCTGCGCGTCACCTCGGCGCCGATGGCATACCTAAGACCGGCGGCGAGAGAGGTTGACTGCTCGGCCGCGTAGATGCCCGGTTGGCCCGAATGTCCGACGACGACTTCCACCGGATCGACAGAATGTCCGCTCATGCGATTTCTGGCGGTCGGGCCAGATGCCACTCGGTCGCCGACTGGTAGGCGTGGCCAACTTGCAGCAGCAGAGGCTCTTGCCACCACGACCCCTCCAGTTGCAGGCCGACGGGCAGACCGATGGCGGAAAAGCCGCAAGGCACGGACAGTCCAGGAATGGCGCCAAGGCCGCCTGCATAGGTGTTACGGGTGGCATCGCGCGTCGCTTCCAGCAGGCCGCGATCGTCGGCGATCGGCGGCGGATCCGCCCGCCCCGTAGGCGAGGCCAGGATGTCGACCTCCTCGAAGACGTCGGCCAGGGTACGGCGCCAGGCCTCCCGCCCGCGAACGGCGCCAGCATAGTCGACCGCCGTAAACGTCTGGCCGGTGATCAACCGGGTATGCACGTCCGCGCTGAAGCCCTCTGGCTGGGTGGCGAGGCGTTCAGCGTGATGGGCGCAGGCATCGGAGAAAACGATCAGCGCGGCGTGTTCGTAGGTTTCCGCCGCGCCCGACAGCTCGACGTCGACCAGCGTGGCCCCCTGGGCCTCGAGCACGGTCAGCGCCGCCATCACCGGTCTCGCAATATCGTCCGGCACATTCTCGAAATAGAAGTTGCTCGGCACGCCGATGCGCAAGCCCCGGACCCCGTCGTCCAGGCGGGGCAAAAAGTTATCGAGCGGCTTGTCAACCGACATCGGATCGCGCCGGTCCGGTCCGGCGATGACCGCCAGGATGCGGGCCACGTCCGCAACCGAGCGCGCCATGGGCCCAATGGTGTCGAAAGTGGGACTGAGCTGGGCAGCACCGTGGTTCGGCACCCGCCCGACCGTCGGACGCAAGCCGGAGACACCGCAGAAGGACGCCGGCAGGCGGACCGAGCCGCCGGTATCGGAGCCGAGCGCGCCCTGCACCATATCCGCCGCCAGCGCGGCGCCGGAGCCGCCGCTGGAGCCGCCGGGCACGCGGTCGATGTTCCAGGGGTTGTGGCACTGGCCCGAAATCGGATTGACCGAGCGGATGCCGAAACAAAGCTCTTGCAGGGTCGCCTTGCCGACCAGCACCGCGCCGGCCTGGCGCAGGCGGGCGACCACGGGGGCATCGTCGTTCGGCACGTGATGCTCAAAGAAAGTGGAGCCGCTGGTGGTTCTCAGGCCCGCCGTATCGATACAGTCCTTCACCGCCATCGGCATGCCGTGCAACAGGCCGAGCCAGCGGCCCTCGGCCGCGGCCTTGTCGGCCACGTCCGCCGCCGCGCGCGCCGCATCCGGCGCCAGCGTGATGAAGGCGTTCAGCCGTTCGCTCTCCGCATCGATCCGCGTCAGCGAGCGTTCCAGCGCCTCGCGCGCGCCGCCGTTTGTGGTCATCACCGTCTCCTCCCCGATCTCTTCCCTGCGCAAGCATCGCTCGGCGGCGGCCCTGGGGAAAGAGGCGGCATGACGGAGACGGAATGGCGTCTTTCAAAGATCGTGGCAGGTTATGCGGCAACGAGCCAAGAGCGGCGCAAAAGACGTCAGCCTCACGCTCAAGTTCGGAGAATGTCTCGAAATGGCTATTTTGTCTGGTTCTGGGCCAGTCGGCGCCACGGGGAAAGTGCCCCCTAAACCTGCCGTCGCGACCTCAATGTCGGTTTTTGCCCAATCGACGTCCTGAGTGCCCCCGGGTTTCCCCGTAATATTAGGGATATCTAAACAGGACAAAATGACCCTCTCCCGACATTCTCGTGCTCGCCTCGTGAGGGCTGCAAGCGTCGAGACGCTCCCACATTGCAGCTGATCTCGGAGCAGAGCTGAATAGGTCTTCCGCATGCGGGAGGCTGGTGTGAGCGAAGTTGGCCATAGGACCGACACGAAGACGCCGGTCTTCCACGAAGTGACGGTGATCGAGGGCTCTGCCCGACGGCGCAGCTGGTCGGTCAAGGAGAAGGCGCGGATTGTGGTGGAGAGCCTGGATCCGGCGGTCAGCGTCTCGGCGGTGGCCGAGCGGCACAACCTCAACCCCCCGATCAACTGTTCACCTGGCGCCGGAAGTGCCCGATGCGTTCGGCCGGTGAGGCCGCTGGGCAGCCTGTCCCTACCAGCCATTGACCCGCGGCCAGGCCGCGATAACATCGTCACCACCCTCGACGACGCGATAGCTGTCATACATCGCCGCCGTCATGCAGGCGTGGTTCGGGAGTATCCGGACCCGGGCACCGATGGGCAATCGGCTATAGGGGAAGGGTCCTTCGCTGATGAGCTCGCCGTGCTCCTGATGCACGTTCAGGATACGGATCTGTAAGCGGCGGAGCAAAAATACACCACTGAGGCGGCTGGGATGTCCGGCTG
>CAZCVU010000017.1:0-10904 GCA_964501745.1 uncultured Flavobacteriales bacterium
GGTCGGGCCAAAGCAACGAAGTGCAGCCCGGCCAGTTCGGACGGCATTGGAACAGCCTCTATCGAAAGACGGGCAGTCGTCTTGCAGATAATCCGGAGGTCGTCTCTCTGACCTTCTCGGTACATCACGGCAACGTCGATCGCCTGTTCAAGCAGACCCTCGGCGACCGCTAAAGCTCCTCCGGTGCGCGCAATCTGCCGCCAGTCGGCGAGACGCCACATGAACGGTGGGAAGGTATCCCCTAGACGCTATTCGCCAGATCGACCAGCACGTCTGCGACGACCTGGGTGCCTGCCGCGAGATCGCTCGGCGAGGCATTCTCCGCCTCGTTATGGCTGATGCCGTTCTCGCACGGGACAAAGATCATGCCGCTGGGGCAGATCCCAGCCAGGTGCCGGGCATCATGACCGGCGCCGGAGTAGATATGACGGTAAGGATAGTTGCGGCGCTTGGCGGCACGCTCGATCGCTTCCGGAACTATGCCGGTGAAGTGAAGGGGTTTTGCCCGCGACGGTTCATCAACCGTCACCGTGCACCGCTCGACTGTCTGCTGACAGAGCGGCCCAACCTGGTCGCCGAGCCGGTCGAGCGTCTCTTGCTCGGGATGACGGAAATCGATACTGAAGCTGACACGGCCAGGCACAACGGCAAGGGCTCCCGGATAAACGTCAAACTGGCCAATTGTGAAACGCACCGTATCCGCTGCGTCATGAAACAGATCGTGGAGCTTATTGACGACGGCAACCGCCTCGACAAATGCATCCCTTCGATGTCGGCGCGGTGTTGTACCAGCGTGTGCCTCATCGCCCGACAGCTCGATTACGAACTTCCGTGTCCCTTGCATACCGGTGACCACGCCGATGGTCTCGCCGGCAGCCTCGAGTTCGGGCCCCTGCTCGATATGCGCCTCGACAAAGGCGGCGATTGGTGTTCCAAGGGCGCGGTGGCCGGCACTGGGAATTGCCGCCTTCAGCGCTTGCACGGCACTACCCATGGTAATGCCGTCGCTATCCGTCGCCGCCAGCATGGTCTCCAATGGGATCGAGCCCGCATAGATCGATGACCCCATGAAGCTTGGCGTAAATCGCACCCCCTCTTCATTGTTCCATATCGCCGCTTCCAGCGGCCGTCGCGTAACTAGATCTGCGTCGTCGATCGCCTCCAACGCCTCCAGGGCCGCGAGCACACCGAAAATACCGTCAAAGCGTCCGCCTGTTGGCTGGGTATCGCAGTGCGAGCCGCTGGTCACCGGAGCCACATCCAGCTCGCTTCCAGGGCGTCTTATGAACATGTTGCCGGTATCATCGACGAACACGGCGAAGCCGCGCTCTGTGGCCCATTCAGCGAGCACCACATGCGCTTCTACATCTACTTGCGTTAACGCGAGCCGATTGACTCCGCCGCGAATAGTCGCGCCAAAACGAGCCATCTCGACATGGCGGCGCCATAGTCGATCGGCATCGATCGATGCGTATTTGCCTGTGCTGACCGCACTGTTTCCAGCTGCCATTGTGCAACCTCATTCAACTCTTCAAAGCGACCTAGAGATGCCACAAGATGGCCACATCGGTCGCCTGTCAAGGCTACAGCATGTGCATCCGGCGACCGCCAAACCAGCGGTACAACCGCGGCCCCGCGAGCAAGCGGGCCAATAGATTCTTGATCTTGATGATGTAGGACTAGTCGCGCCCAGCAGGGCGGAGGAGCGGCATCATTCGCCGCAGATACCGTCTTCTACTTGTCTTCGCCTATCTGGCGCCTGAGATTCTCGTCAATCAGCCGCGTCGCCTCGTCCACATCGTCGGGACCCATCGAGTCCTGCCACGACTTCAGAACCCGCCGCGCACGCTCGCGTTTGAGGTTATCGAAATAGGCCATCGCCTTCTTGTATTCCGGCGTCGTGCGAAAGAGTGCGTTTGAACGGCCACCATGCATGTGAAAGAACGTTTCGCTAAAGACGCTGCGGTCGACCCCGACGCCCTTGCAGAGAATTGCCACGCCGGCATAGCCGGTATTGTGCAATGCCAGCGCAACCACGCCGGCAGACAACCCGGTCATCTGCACGAAATCCAGCTCGAAGCGATCGAGCTTGTCATCGCGCAAGAAATCCATCAGCAGGTCGGCTGCCCGCTGAACGCGCGAATGGCTCATGAAGCGTATGCCCTCTGTACTATCGTCGCCCTTCTTCTCGTCCTCCTCCATAGCCGCCGACAATGACCGGCAATAAGGTTCTCCAGCTCATCCGGGTCGAATGTATACCGCTCGTTAAGGAAATCCCGCAGGGCATCGCCGACCCAGACATAGACCTGCCCAGCAAGCTCCGGAGTAAGATCCTCGCGCCGAACGATTGGCGCGCGATATTCATCAACCCACATACAATCGCTGATCAGCTTCTTGAAGGTGTCAGGCGTGAACGCCGCGCCCGCGTTATGCAACAGCGCGGCAACGACTTCCTTGTCTTCGGTCGCAACCAACGCATCGCTCACGACCGGACTGATCGAACTACGCTCCGTTATCGCCACCTGATGCTGACGTTCGTGTTTGGCAATGATCTCGAGGAGGTCCTTATCACCGAGCAGCTTGCTCCAGACGATAATCGGATAGGCCACCTCTATCTGATCGTCGGCCAGCGTCGTGATCAGGTCATGCGGCACATCATCACGGACGGAAAGATGCTCGGCGAGCTTGCGACGAACATGCATCTCCGTGTCGCGAAGAAGCGCGCGAACGATAACAAATACGTGCTGAAGCTCGCGCTCGCTCAGCCCAGCATCGTAACTGAAGCAAAGATCGCCAAGTCGCTCGGCGAGTGAATCCAGGTCATCACCGCTTTGCCGATTCGATAACCCGGAAAGCAGATCGCTCAGCTGTTGCTGTATCATGATCGCGAGACGTCATCACCAAGCATGCGAGGTCTCACAGTGTCTGGTACGCGTACCGACATTGGGGCCCCCACGGTCAAAAACCTTTTTACCGGGATCGGAGGAGCCGAGCAACCCTAATTCTTATCATTTGTCACAAATCAGTGGCTTACCATGTAACACCGAAATTTAAGCAGTTTTTTCCACAACTTATTGAAAATAAAATGGTTTCAGGAAACTCAACAATCTGACGAGATTTTTTCCGCCAATCAAGCGACCTACAATTTGCGACAATTTGTACACGGTTCTTTCGCAAAGAAGCGCACACTACATGTTGTGGATCTTGGCGCACTAATACATAGAGAGGGCCGCAAAGCATGCCGCAAGCGGCTGTCTCTCGGGATGGTTCTAGAGCTTGCTCCACTCCGCCGGCGCTGCCAGTGGAGGCAGCACTACGCCTAGCCTTCGGGTGGCGCCTCGCGCCATGCTTTGAGGACGTGCCGCGCTCGGATCGGGTCGATGTGATAGAAATATTCCATTGCCGCATGGTACTTCGGCGATGTGCGGAACCGCGGGTCCGAGCGGCCACCATGGAGATAAAAGAAAATCTCGCTGAAGGTCATACTATCGAAGCCGAGCCCTTTGCAGGCGATTGCCAGCCCTTCGGCACCAGAGTGATAAAGCACGCGACGGATCGCACTGGGCGGCAGCGCGGCATACCGGCCAAACTGCGACTCAAAACGCCGGAAGTCCTCTTCTCGAAGCAAGCCGATCAGAAGCCCGGACGCACGGCTGATCTGCGATCGGCCCAATATGACCGACTCCTCTGACTGCGCGCTGAGGTCTAAGTCGTACTGCTGCATTGCTTCGGTCATAGCGCGCGAGATCGCCGCCTCAAGGTCACGCTGTTCGAGTTTGAATGCCGAAACGATGTATTGACGCAGGGCATCGCCGACCCAGGCATACATCCGTTGTGCGAGATCGGGAGTAAGATCTTGGCGGCGCACCAACGGCTCCCGGAAGGCGCCGACGTCACGGCTGGCTTCCACCAGTTCCTCTAGCAGCTCCGTCGAAAACTCCGCACCGTCATTGCGCAGCAGTGAGGCGATAACGACAGTGTCATTTGTCCGAACAAGAGCCTCGCTGATCGCCGGCGAAACGGACTTGCGCTGTGAGATCGGCAGGCGGTGCTCGCGCGTATGTTCCGTGATTAGCTGGATCAGATCTTGGTCCTGCAGAACGTTGTTTCTCGCCAGGATCGGAAAAGCGACCTCAATGGAATCATTCGCGAGTGCCATGATGAGATCATGTGGAGGATCGTCGCGCTCGCTCAGATGCTCAGCGAGTGTTTTGCGAACATGCATTTCGACGTCGCCGACGAGGGCACGCAAAATGTTGAAGACATGCGCCATCTCGCGTTCGGTGAGCTTCGCATTCTCAGCGAAGCACAGCTCGCAGATATTCTCCGCCAGCTCACCCCTGTTGCGGCGGCTGCGCTCGCGCTTGATATCCTCAAGCAGGACTATCAAGGCCTCTTGCATTATCCGACAATCCCCTCCGAATATTGTCGAACTCGCACCGTAGAGCGCCAATTTCCATCAGCGAAGATCAATGTTGACCGCCGCCAATTGCCGCCAGCGCGTAGAAGTCGATAGCAACCAAGAACAAATCCCGACTTTGCGCAGTGACGGGCATCACAGATCGCACGATGTGTCTTCGGTGGGGGGCGATCGGCGCCGAACCATATGGTGGATGACCAACAGGTGGGAAACGGCGATGCATCGTGGCGACGACGCCGGAGAAGGTAGCCGGCGGTACGCATTACATCTCTAACAAACAATATTGCCGGTCTTGGTGGTGTCACATCAACGCGCGCGGAACTGCTCAAAGATGTTGCCGAAGCCAGTGCGTGCGTGGAAGAAGGCACATTCGTGAGCACGACCTGGACCGACGACACACGGCACAGGTGGTGCGTTAATACCGTGAAACGGCTATCTACAGCTGTGAGCGGTTGGTCGATCAGTAGATCAGTTCGTCCTCGCCCTTGCCCTCGGAAATGATGATTTCGCCGCGTGCGGCCAGGTCCTTGGCCATCAGCACGATATCCTGCTGTGACTCATCGACGTCTCGCAGCCGCACCGGCCCCATCGCCTGCATATCCTCGCGCATGATCTTGGAGGCCCGCTCCGACATGTTGGAGAAGAACAGGTCGTTCAGCGTCTCCGGCGCCCCCTTCAGCGCAATCGCCAGCTTGTCCTTGTCAACCGCCCGCAGCAGCGTCTGCACGCTGCCCGCATCGAGCTTGGAGAGATCCTCAAAGGTGAACATCAGCGATTTGATGCGCTCCGCGGAATCCCGGTTGCGCTCTTCCAGCGCGCCAAGAAAACGCGACTCCGTCGCCCGGTCCAGGTTGTTGAAGATATCCGCCATTACCTCATGGCTGTCCTGGCGCTGCGTGCGCGCAAGATTGCTCATGAACTCCGTCCGCAGCGTCTTCTCAACCTCGTCAACAACATCCTTCTGAACCGCCTCCATGCGCAGCATCCGCATCACAACTTCCATCGCAAAACTCTCCGGCAGGCTGGCCAGAACACGCGACGCATGGTCCGGACGGATCTTCGTCAGAACAACCGCAACCGTCTGCGGGTACTCGTTCTTCAGGTAGTTCGCCAGAACCGCCTCGTTGACGTTGCCGAGCTTGTCCCACATCGTCCGGCCCGCCGGGCCGCGCAGCTCCTCCATGATCGTCGAGGCGCGATCGCCGTCCATCACCTTCGACAACAGGCGCTCCGTGCTCTCAAAGCTGCCAACCAGCGAGCCGGTCGAGGAAATCTGTTCCGCGAAATCCACAAACAGACGCTCAAGAATGCTCGAACTCACCTGACCAAGCGTCGCCATCGCCGACGAGAGCTCACGGATCTCCTCGTCGTCCATCAGCGCAAACAGCTGCTGTGCATGCTCCTCGCCAAGCGCCATCACCAAAATCGCCGCCTTCTGAGGGCCCCGCAACGAGCGGTAATCTTCACGTATACGCATTTCCCAATCCTTCCAAGGCTCAAGCCGAGGTCCGACCCCGCAATGTAGAAGACTATTGGATAAGCAGCTCCTTGAACAGCACATCGCGAACTTTTGCTGGACGCGCCGCTTCGTTTACACGTGCCAGCAATTCTTTGCGAAACCGTTTCATACCCTGAGTTCCTTGCAGTTCCTCTACCCTGAGTTCGCGCAAGAAGGCATTTAGACCGTCGACCACACGTGGCATTGCGGCCATCAGTTCCGGTTCGTCGCTGGCGCGTTCAAGTTCAAGACTCATGCGAATCTTCAAAAAGTTTGACCGCCGGCTGCCAATAGCCAGATTGATCAACATCTCATCCATTTCGACGAAATGACCCGGTTCGAGCGGATCAAATACTTCCTCTTCCGCTTCACTCGATACACCGAGCAGCGGATCAACCAGGCCACTGAAGAACACACCCGCGGCGGCACCGCTCAATACCAGCACCGGAAGCCCAATCAGCAGAACGAGTTTGACAATCTTCTGACGGCGTTCTTCGCCCAGGGACTCACCGTCGTCTTCGCCGTCGAGACCCTCCTCTTCTTCTTCGTCGTCAATGTCGTCGCTCACCCGGTCACCTCACATGGCAATCGACAATTGTTTGGGCCGCCAGCCGGGCTGGCACGACCGCGCCGCATCAGTCGTACTGAGCCAGCTGCTTGTTGATCAGTTCGGATGCAGCTTCAACATCGCCAGGGCCAGCAGCGTCTTGCCAGGCCTGGATGACGCGGCGGGCACGTTTGCGATCGATCACGTCGAAATAGTTGAGCGCCTTCTTGTACTCTTCGGTGGTGCGGAACATTGCGTTTTCCCGGCCGCCGTGAAGATGAAAGAACGCCTCGGAGAAAATTGTCCGGTCGAAACCCGCACCCTTGCACAGAACTGCAACGCCGGCATAACCGGTCTGGTGGAACGCGAGATCGACCACGCTCGGCTGCAGACCCGACATTTGGACGAAGGATAATTCGAAGCGTTCAAGGTTGTCGTCACGCAGGAAGTCCATCAACTGGTCGGCAGCACGGCTGATCCGCGAATCGCTCATGAAGCGCACGCTGCCCCGCGCATTGCCGTCTTCATCGTCCGCGTCAGCCTCCATCGCCTCCGCTAGCGATCCTGCGATCAGGTTCTCCAGCTCGCTCGGCTCGAACTTATAGCGATCCCTGATTTGCTGTCGCTGTTCGTCATTCGCCCAGACATATATTCGGCCTGCATTCCGGCGTCCGAGGTCCTGACGCTCGACGATGGGGTCTCGATACTCGGCGGTCCACATACACTCGCTAATCAGCTGTTTGTACAAATCATCGCTTAATTCGGCACCGTGATTGTGCAGTAGTGTCGTGATGATCTCTTGCTCATCGGTCGCAGCAAGCGCGTCACTGACGGAAGAGCTGAGTGAAGCCCGCTCTGCGATCGCCATCTGGTGTTCACGACTTTGGTTTGCAATCAGTTCCAACAGTATCTCCTCGGTGAGCTGTTGGTTCCAGGCCAGGATCGGAGCCGCTACCTCGATCTCGTCTTCCGCAAGCATCGAAATGACATCTAGCGGAACGTCGTCGCGGCCCGACAGATGCTCCGCCACCTTGTGCCGCGCCGGCGCCTGCGCCTCACGCAGCAATGCCCGTAATATTATGTAGACGTGGTCGCGCTCGCGCTCTGACAGCTTTACACCGAAGCCGAAGCACAATTCACCGAGCTGTTCGGTGAGCTTGTCGCGATCCTGCCCCGTCGGCCGCTGCGCGAACCCGTTGAGCAATTCAGTAAGTTCACGCTGCATGCGTTATTGCTTCGATAGGCGATAGACTCGCATCCGAGAACCTTTCGACGCCTCCCAATTGGAAATAACTACGGTGAACAGCGTATCCAGGCAACCCTCAATTCGCATTTGAGTCTCTCTGACACCCTGTTTTACACTCGCTGAATCTATGCCAGCCACGCCGGAGGAGTTTCAGGCCAGGCGCCTCTTACTCGGCAATTTTCCACCACTAGACGAGGTATTACAACGGTCGGGACGTTCAACGTCGTTGGCATCGTTTTGTCACCGGACAAAATATGACAATCAAGTTGTGACAAACCTGCGGCGGCGGCTGTACCGTGACGAATTGTCATGGTGCCAGAGCGCCACCATGTATGCCCTAGTTAGGTTGGACTGGATGGGCGATGGCTAAAGTAGCGGTGCCGAAATCACGCATGCCTTTGGCGGAGGTCGCCCTACGGCTGGGCATGCACGTTTCACGCATTCCAGGTTGCAGGGGCCCAGTTTCAATCATCATCGGTGACGAGGAAAAAGCAAAATCGCGGGATGAAGCTTTCAGCATCAGGTCGTTTCTGCTCAGAAGCAAGTGGAAGCAAGCGGAGAAGGAAGGCGCGCTAAATTACACCGGAAGATACGTCAACGCGCGAAAAGACATACTCCAGGTCTCGCACGCGACGAAGACGCGAGTCACCGCAGCGATCGCCGGCCGGCGGCTGCTTGCAGTCTGCAAGGGTGGACCAATTTGGTTTCACCCAAGAAACGACGAACGTGGGATCATCTTGTCTGCACTGGGTGATGTGATCCTGTTGGAGCAAGCGAAACCAAACGACCTGCTTGTCGCCGCTGTTCCTGGCACAGGTCGCTTCAAAGTGGTTGCGGACCGCTGGCGCAACCGGCCACTCATCGCCAGTAGCGGCATCATGATCGCATTGGTCGGCCGCGATCAGGCGGTCGAGGGAATCGACCCGCGCGCCGGCCAATAGCTCCGGATTTGGCGCCTAGGACGGCGCCAAGAACTCTTCTTGATCGATTCCGACGCGGAACTGTGCGCCCTGCGCCAGGGCTTCTTGCGCGTTGCTGAGCATCTTTGCGACGTCGGGTTCGTCAACGCCCTCGAATACAATTCGGATGTTCTTGGTCCCGCACATTTCAGCAACCGCTGTCAGCGCCGGCAGGTTTGCGCCAATAACTTCGGTGTCGCTTACATATCTGCGATGTAGAACGACGTAGTCGAGCGGCAGCGCGCGCAGCTGCTGCATTGCGGCGCCGCCGACGGCGAAGCCGGGTAGACAGAGAGCGTAACCGGCGGCATGCAACTGCTCCAGCTGGATGGGCTGGTCGGCCACCGCCGGATCGACATCCATCAGGCGGAGGATGATGAGCCGCCCATCGTCGCCGGTGTCGACGCCCAGCATGGCCTCGAAGATCCTTGGGAACGCCAGCGAACGGCACGATATCGTCACGGCAATCCCGCGCCCTGCCGCGCCCGCCTCCGGACGCTCCAACAGCGACGCTGCGAGCCGACATTGTGCCAGATCGAACTCCGCTACCAAAGCTGCCTCGACTGTGAAATCGATCATCGACCACGGCTCAGCGACACCATCATCGGTCTCAATGCGAGGGTCCGCCGCGGCGTGATCGACGCTCCGATCGCCCAAGTGAACAACGGCATCGAACAGAAAGCGCAGCCGGCCATCATTTAGAGCCTGCGAGAACTGACGCCGACGCTCCTCCAGTTCGACCTGCAATGCCTCATAATTCTCGCCAAGAGACGTGCCCTCGACAGCCTCTATGCCGCCCTCGGAAAACTTATCGAGCGTGTATTTGAGCGCGTCGCCCAAGGCTTCTTTGGACAGATCATCGCCGCCTGCAGAGATTGTGGTGGCCTGTGTCTTCAGCGTCTCACCACCGGGATCGACCTTCTCCGCGAGCGAGCTAACACGCCCCTCGATCGCAGAGGAATTGACCGCTGCCTCGTGTACGACGCCATACTTGCCATTGCCCATCACCCCGACCGTATTGCCACCGACCGACCATGCCCGCAGGCTCGCCTCTACGCTGGAAACGTACTCGCCCGCCTGCTCGCCGGAAATCGCACCACCACGCTGCGCCGCCTCGACATCGCCGGCATCGACGAGTGTCAGATTGTGCTCGCCCGAATGTTCATCACCTGTCAGAAAGCCCTGCACGGTATCGAGGAATATCTCTGTGTGTTGTAGTGGTGATTCCAGGTTTTCCGACGAATCGTCAGAGTCGGCAACGAGGTCCATTCGCCTGAAACTGACTTGCATGTCCCCGTCGCCGCCTTGCGCAGGCGCGCCGGACAATGAATAGTTGTAGATACTGCCATCGGCCGACCTGAGCCTGACGGAAAAATCGCTTCCTCCGCCCGATTCCATGATGCGGTACAACAACTCCATGAGCAGCATTCGGTCAGACGGTGCGGCTAGATCGCTGAGATAGGTGCCCTGGAGCTCACCTGGCGGTATACCCACCGACCCCAGCGTACTGCCGTTGGCGACAAGAATTTGGCCGTCCAGTGTTACATCGAGTGCAAAATCGCCCTGCGGTGCCGCTGGCGCCGTGCCAAACATGGGAACGAACTCGCCCGAACCAGCCATCTAACCATTACCTTCTGCGCTGCATAGAAGTTTCTCCGACAAACGAGCAAGCGACAACAGACCTTCGGCTCGACGGAACCATTTGCGGCGGTGATCATGTCACCGGGAATCAAGCCGCCCCGAGTACAACCTGAAGGCGTTCCAGTCCAACGTCGGCCGCGGGACATTCAGATCAAGTTTGGCCGCAAACGTTAGCTTGTCAACACGATTGCCCGATCTTGCGCTGCTTCCCAGACATCCAGGAATTCAGCTGCGAGACGCGCTGGACTCATCGATACATTGGTTCTCCAGTTTACCATGTTTGACAAGCCCGGGTGGAATCGCCGGCCGGCGCTGACACTGTTCGCTCCGCGATCATGGATCCACGCCAATCAAGCTAAGCAGCTCAGGAATAGCGGTAACGATATGATCCGGTCGACCTGCGTGATCGGCGGGCAGTCCAATACCTTCATGATCGTGCCAGATGCTGAAGATACCGAGGTTTTGTGCGGCCGCCACGTCGAGCTCGAGGTGATCGCCAATCATCCAAACTTCGTATGCCTGCAGGGCGAGCACCTTCAGAACATTGCGGAAGACGGCGGAATCAGGCTTGCCAACGCCAAACTCTTCCTGGA
>CAZCVU010000017.1:10914-16951 GCA_964501745.1 uncultured Flavobacteriales bacterium
TCCTGGACCTGAATATGCTCGAAATGCGCCGACAGACCAAACCGGTCGATCTTTCGACGCTGCATCTCACTGGTGCCATTGGTCAACATGGCCAAGCGGATACCGCTCGCGCTCAACCGTTCAAGTGTTACTTTGACACCGGGGAAGAGCACATGGTCACCGTCGCGCCCCTCTGAAAAAGCCGTCATCAGATCTTCAAGAAGGCCCGCCTCGCGCAACCCGAAGCGTTCCAGCACCTCCGCCACCAAGACCCGTCGCCCTTCTGGAATACTGAGACCCCAGCGCCTGTTGTTTTCTGCGTCGGCCCAGAACGCATCGGCCGCATCGGCGATTGCCGCTGCAATCACTTCCACACCGTAGCCCCGCAAGCGCCCTTCGAACTGACCCACCGACCTGTGCCAGGCGAAACGCCGGTTACTGTCGATGATGGTATCGTCGAGGTCGAAGATGACCGCCTTCGGCGGTTCAATGCGGCGACGCGCATTCATGTCTCGGCCCACCGCCGGTCGAATTCCCAGACCGATTCAAAGCCCATGCTCTCATTCATCTGCGATAGCGTGGTCAGTGGCAGCTCGAGATCGAGGCTGGTTCCATGCGCCTGCAGATGGCCATAGACGCGTTCCAAAGTGTGCGCAGCAGCGAGAAACCCGGTCCCCGGATAGAGTGCAATTGTGAAGCCCAGCGCGGCCAATCGCTCCGCGCTCAAAACCGGCGAGCGACCACTCTCAACCATGTTGGCGAGCAGCGGCGCGTCGATGGTTTGACCTATACGTTCGAACTCCGCTTCGTTCTCCGGCGACTCCACGAACAGGACGTCGGCACCAGCCGCGCGGTACGCCTCGGCACGGCGCAACGCTTCGTCGAGGCTTAACGAGGTTCGGGCATCGGTGCGTGCAACGATGAGAAGATCCGGATCGCTCCGGCTTTCGACAGCGACCTCGATCTTGCGTACCATATCGGCCAATGGAATGACCCGCCGACCCTCCGTATGGCCGCACTTCTTGGGAAACTCCTGGTCCTCCAGCTGAATAGCGGCAACGCCCGCCGCCTCGTAACCGCGCACCGTGCGCTGCACATTCAAAAGTCCGCCATAGCCGGTATCTGCATCGGCAATAAGTGGCGATGCCGTCCCCGCGGCGATCGTCTGCGCCCGTGAAACCATCTCCGTGTAGGACGCCAGCCCGGCATCCGGCAGGCCCAAATGCGAGGCCGTCACACCGTACCCCGTCATGTAGAGAGCGGCGAAACCAAGCCGATCGGCGAGCCGCGCCGAAATCATATCGTAGACGCCTGGCGTAACCGTCAATTCTCGCGCCCGAACCCGCCTCGCAAGCCGCGTTCTTCGATCCATGGCGACATTCTCCTCACAGCGATTTCGCGCGTGCTCGCCAGTATATATCCGGCGGCACTACGTCCTGCTTATCGGAACCGTAGGTTACAGGCAAACGCTGCTTCGCTGGGAGCCTCTTCGCGTATCCGTTCTCGCCACCCGAGACCGCTGAATCTAGACTGGCGTCATGGAGCCTGGAGAGATTGCCGAAGATCAGCGCGAGGTCATTAACTTCCTTGCCGACCCCAAGACTCATGGTAGCGCCGAGGTTGAGCGCATCGACACTCATGGCGCGGTCATTTTTCTCGCCGGGCCCCGTGCCTACAAGCTCAAGCGCGCGGTGTGGTTTCCATTTCTCGACTTCACGAGTGCGGATAAACGTCACGACACCTGCGAGGCCGAGGTCCGGCTCAACCGCCGAACCGCACCGGATCTCTACATCGGCGTCGTTTCGGTAACGCGCGACGCGGACGGCCGGCTCGCACTCGACGGCGCCGGCGTACCGATCGACTGGCTCGTCGTCATGCAGCGCTTCGACCAGGATCTGTTGTTCGACCAGATGGCTCAGCGCAACGAGCTCGAGACCGCGCATCTGCTGGAGTTGGCCGATCACATTGTGGTCTTCCACGAGGACGCGGAAATCCGCAAGGATCAGGGCGGCATTGACGCCATGCGCTGGGTTGTAGAAGACAATATGGACGAGCTGGCGGCGATGGCGGGTATTTTTGGGCCTGAGAAAGTCGCTGAACTGCGCGCACTTTCAGAGACATCGCTTCAGGCCTGCGGGGAAATCCTCGAGGCGCGGCGCGTCGAAGGATTCGTCCGTCACTGCCATGGCGACCTGCATCTGCGCAACATATGCCTGGTTGAAAACAAGGCAACGCTGTTTGACTGCATCGAATTCAGTGACGCCATCGCCTGTACCGACACGCTCTACGACCTGGCGTTCCTACTGATGGACCTCGAGCATCGAGGCCATCCAGACTTCGCAAATCTTGTGTTCAACCGCTACACGGCACGAACCGGCGACACATACGGTCTCGCTACCCTACCGCTATTCCTCTCCTGCCGAGCTGCTATCCGCGCCAAGATCGAGGCTGCGACAAGCCGTGACGACGCTACCTCGGCCGAGCACGAAGCGGCACGGTCTTATTGCGAGCGCGCCATTGCATACTTGCAACCCGAGCCGCCCCGCCTCGTCGCCATCGGTGGTGGGCCCGGATGCGGCAAGTCGACATTGGCGCAGGCGTTGGCGCCTTTGATGAGCCCGTTGCCAGGCGCCCTGGTGTTGCGCAGCGATGTCCTCCGCAAACGCCATTTTGGGCGCGATATGTTCGATTCGCTGCCGCAGTCCTGCTATGACGCAAAGGCGACAGCCCGGATCTACGCGAAACTGGCTCGGGACGCGGCGTCGGCGCTCGAAGCCGGGATCAGCGTCATCACGGATGCGGTATTTGGCAACGCCGGCCAGCGCGACGCAATCGAGGAGATAGCCCGCCAGGCGCACGTCTCGTTCACTGGCATATGGCTGGAGGCACCACTCGAACTGCGCGCCCAGCGGATTTCCGGGCGTGGTCCCGACGCTTCCGATGCGACGGCTGAACTCGTGCGTCAGCAAGCTGATATGTCGGTTGAGAACATGCGCTGGAACGAGATCGACGCCGACCAGTCGGTTGTTGCGCTGGTCGCCCATTCGCGGTCTCTGCTCGAGCGAACGTAGGCAATAGCAACTGCTGTCATCCGCATGGCCGCGCATGGCCGTGCCGATGTTCCTTTCGGAAATGTTACTATATAACGTTTTGTACTGATTGAACCGAATGGGCCGGTCTCGCGATGGACGATCAATCGAATCTGCCGCTCGTCGAACTGCAGGACGTCGGCTTGAGTTTTGGCGAACTGAACGTGCTGAGTGGCATCGATCTTGCCATTCACGCTGGTGAGATCGTTACGCTGATCGGCCCCAACGGCTCCGGCAAGACGACGCTCACGCGCTTGGCGCTGGGTCTTCTCACGCCGGACAGCGGGCGCATCAAGCAGCGACCGGGGCTTGTCGTCGGCTATTTGCCCCAGCGTTTCGCAATTGACCCGGTTCTGCCATTGACGGTGGGCCGCCTGATGACACTCACGCGCGTGCGCCAACAAGCCTCGATATCGGAGGCGCTCGCCACGACGGGAGTCGCCAGGCTCGCCGATGCGAACGTCGCCGAGCTGTCGGGCGGCGAGCTGCAACGGGTATTGCTGGCGCGCGCGCTGCTTCGCGAACCGCATCTTCTGGTCCTCGACGAGCCAACACAAGGCGTAGATTTTGCCGGCGAAATTGAACTCTACGGCCTTATCTCGGATTTGCGGGCGCGGCTGGGATGCGGCGTACTCATGGTCTCGCACGACCTTCATATGGTGATGTCGTCGACCGATCGCGTGATCTGCCTCAACCACCACATTTGCTGTTCCGGTAAACCAGAGGCCGTAAGCCAGAACCCTGAATTTGTCGCCCTGTTCGGCCCGAACGCCGCCCGACATGTGGCGCCCTACGCCCACGATCACGACCACGCACACGACGTTTCCGGTGCCGTGATTCCACTTCCGCAAGACGGCCACCAACAGCGTGCATCGCACAGGGAAGGTGCCAATTGACAATGGACGACTTTCTTGTCCGGGCACTGATCGCCGGATTGGGCGTCGCCGTTGTGGCAGGCCCGCTCGGATGCTTCATCGTATGGCGGCGCATGGCATATTTCGGCGACTCTATGGCCCACTCAGCATTGTTGGGCGTCGCGCTCGGCCTGCTGACGGGCCTCGACGTCACCTTGGGAATTATTGCGACCGGTGTCGTGCTCGCGGTGCTTCTCGTCCTGCTGCAGCGTCAACGGCGACTATCGACCGACACGCTTCTTGGCATCCTTTCGCACGCCGCGTTGTCTTTGGGTCTTGTGGCAATCAGTCTTATGGAATGGTTGCGAGTCGATCTGTTGGGCTATCTGTTCGGCGATATTCTCACTGTGACGTCCGAAGATATCCTTTGGATCTATGGCGGCGGGGTGGCGGCGTTAGCCTATCTGGCGGTGATCTGGAGATCGCTCATAGCCGTGACCGTGCACGAGGAACTGGCCGAAGCCGAGGGTGTGCCTGTGTTACCAGCGCGACTGGCGTTCATGTTGCTGATTGCGCTTATCATCGCCGTATCGATAAAGGTCGTCGGCGTCCTGCTGATCACTTCGTTGCTGATTATACCGGCCGCCACCGCCCGGCGCTTCGCACGCAGCCCTGAGGCGATGGCTGCGCTCGCCAGCCTTGTCGGTGCGCTTGCGGTTGTCGGCGGACTTGCAGCCTCGCTGAAATGGGATACACCATCCGGCCCGTCAATTGTTGTTGCGGCAACCGCCCTCTTTGCAAGCAGTCTGGCGCTTGGCCTCGTCCGCCAATTGCGCCGCTCCCAGGCGACTAGCTAACGGTTTCTAGATCGTTCTGAAGCTGCGGCTCGGCCACTGAAGCGGCTTCAAGCACCGCAAACTGCAACTTCTCAAACGCCCGCGCCTCGATTTGGCGAACGCGTTCGCGGGAGATGCCATACACCTCGCTCAAATCGGCCAGGGTCGGCGGATCCTCCTGCAAGCGCCGCTCCGACAAGATGTGCCGCTCACGCGCATTCAGTGTCGAAATGGCATCTGTCATGAAGGCCCGGCGACGAGCAAGTTCCTCAGCGTCGCCCACCCGACTTTCCTGATCCGCTTCCTGCTCGACGAGCAAATCCTGGAACTGATCGTCTGAATCCAGTCCTATCGTCGCGTTGAGTGATCGATCGCCCGCTTTCAGGCGCCGATTCATCGCCCCGACCTCCCGTTCAGGGACCCTGAGCTCGCTGGCGATCAAGGCTGTTGTTTCACCGTCGAGTTCACCATCGTCAAGTACCGACAGTTCCGCCTTGAGACGCCGCAGATTGAAAAAGAGCTTCTTCTGGGCAGCCGTCGTGCCCATACGCACGATCGATAGGTTCCGCATAACATATTCTTGGATGGCAGCACGGATCCACCAGACAGCATAGGTCGCGAAGCGAAAGCCCCGCTCCACTTCAAACCGCTTTGCCGCCTGCATGAGACCAACGTTGCCTTCCGCGATCAGGTCGTCGAGAGGCAGCCCATAGCCACGGTAGCCCCGCGCTAACTTGACGACGAGACGCAGGTGACTGCCGACCAGCTGCTCGACCGCGCGAAGGTCGCGGCGTTCGCGCCATCGCGTCGCAAATTCGCGCTCCTTCTCAACCTCCAGCATCGGGAAATCGCTGATATCCGAAAAATACTGCGATAAAGTGTTGTCGATCTGCACGTTCTTCGCACCTCCATTATCGTGCTGCAGACTGTTGTGTGGGTATCACGCAGGTGGTCCCTCGAAATTGCGGGCGAATATCGACGTGCCCGCTAACCTAAACGGAATAGGCTCCGAACACCGTCGCTGACGCAAACATAGACAGCAGCGCTACGTGAGCATCTGATTGTCGGACTATGACGCGATTGAAACGCCCCCTGCGTTCTGTCTTCTGCCGCATCCTCAACCTCAGATATGGGAACAAAGTTCGAACATTCAAGAGGTTAACGCGCTTGTCTGGCCGCGGAGTTTGTCGCGAGCGTGGATTTCAGCGCGGCGGCCGCGACCAAGGCTGTCTGACGTCAGCGCCTTTGGGACAGATTGAGGTGTTTTCATAAGGGAGGA
>CAZCVU010000018.1:0-16490 GCA_964501745.1 uncultured Flavobacteriales bacterium
TCGTTGCACTCGCGCTTAATGGCCGTGTCGGCTCGCTGGAGGGCGGTTTGATGGTCGTCGCACTTGCCAGCTTCCTGGGTTGGTCCTACGTCCGGGACCGGCGCCACCAAAGCGCCGCGGCAGATCTCCACAGCCGCGAGGTGGAACAAACGGGAGAAGTGCCGATAGGCGGTTTCCGGATCGCCGTCTACCTCGTCTTCGGCCTGGCAGCTCTAGCCGGCGGCGCGGCCCTTTTGGTTGAAGGCGCAACCGGTATTGCACGTTCGTTTGGTGTGCCTGAATCGGTGATCGGTCTGACTCTGGTCGCAATTGGCACATCGCTACCGGAAGTTGCCGCAACCGTCGTCGCCGCGTTACGCCGGCACACCGACGTCGCAATTGCCAATATCCTCGGCAGCAACGTCTTCAATGTTCTCGGAATTCTCGGCATCGCAGCGCTCGTTAAGCCACTGCCTGTGGCCGATGACATTTCGTCGATCGATATCTGGGTGATGCTCGGCGCGTCGCTATTGATCCTGCCGATCCTTGTCACCGGCTGGCGTGTATCACGTAAGGAGGGTGCCGTTCTCCTGTTCCTCTATACGGCCTATGTCGCCAGCATGGCCATGCGTCTGCCAAACTGAACAGCATGGTTCGGATACCGCAGCCGCTCGCTGTGACGCGTGTGCTGGGCCATCGCGGCGCCGGTCTGCAGGCGCCTGAAAATACACTTGCCGCGATCCGACGGGCCTCGCAATTGGGTGTTCAGTGGGTTGAGTTCGACGTGCGGAGGTCGTTGGACGGCGCACTGATGCTGATGCACGATGAGAGCCTTGAGCGCACCACTAACGGACACGGCCTGCTCAACACGGCGAGCCTGGCGGATCTTCAGACGCTCGATGCGGGAAGCTGGTTTTCGGCCGAGTTCGCGGATGAAACCATCCCAACGCTTGGCGAAGCCATCGCTGTGATGGCGCAATTGGGTATCGCCGCCAATGTAGAAATCAAGGTGTCAGCGGATGACGATCCACGGATCGGAGCGGAGGTAGCCGCGCTGCTTGCTCGCGATTGGCCTCCGGAATTTCCCTCGCCGATTATCTCGAGTTTCGCTGAGGCACCGCTGATAGCGGCGCGTGGTGTCGCGCCGCAGATGCCACGAATGCTCATCGTCGACACCTTGCCAGGCGATTGGCGCGTGCGGCTGGATGGGCTTGGCTGTCGCCACATCAACGTTGGTCACGAGACGCTGACACGACAGGCGGCGCAAGCGGTCTGCGCAGCTGGAATCACCCTGTTATGTTTCACCGTAAACGATCAGGTGCGCGCGCGAGAGTTATTCTCCTGGGGTGTCGAAGCCGTGTTCTCCGACGTACCGGAACGCATTCTGCCCGGGTCCAACGTAGCCGAGTGACTGCAGCTCTCTCCTGCGATCGGCCTGGGCCACCAACCACGCTGCGGCTAGCGACTGGTCGGCATGGCGAATTGCGTAGCGTCCCGTGCGCCGTCGGGCCAACGTGCCGAAATCGTCTTCAGCTTGGCAAAAAAGTGCACGGCCTGCGGCCCATGCATTTGTGAATCACCGAACTTCGAGCGTTTCGATCCACCGAAATGGTGGAACGCCATCGGCACCGGGATCGGCACGTTGACACCGATCATGCCGATATCTACGTCACCGCAAAACGACCGCGCCGTGTCACCGTCGCGGGTGAACACGGCGACACCGTTGCCGTATTCGTTACCGTTCACAAGATCGACGGCATCGCCGTAGCCGTCGGCCCGCACCACACTCAGTACCGGACCGAACACCTCCTCGGTATAGATCGACATCTCGGGCCGAACCCGGTCGAACAGTGTGCCGCCGACAAAAAAACCGCCTTCATAGCCCTGCAGCCTGCTGCCCCGACCGTCAGCCAGGAGTTCTGCGCCGTCGGCCAGTCCCTCGCCGATAAGGCGTTCCACGCGCAGCTTGGCGTCTTTCGTGATAAGCGGTCCCAATTCCGCATCGGGATCGGTATAGGGGCCAAGCTTAAGCGCCTGGACGCGCGGCGTGAGGCGGCTGATGATCGCCTCTGCCGCCGCCTCGCCGACCGGGACGGCTACCGACACCGCCATGCAGCGCTGGCCGCTCGAGCCATAGGCCGCGCCCATCAAGGCGTCGGCCGCCTGGTCCATATCCGCATCGGGTAAGATCACCATATGATTCTTGGCACCGCAAAAAGCCTGCACCCGTTTGCCGGCATCGCAACCCTGTCGGTAGACATACTCGCCAACCGGCGTCGACCCGACGAAACTGACAGCGTCAATGCCAGCATGCACAAGCCGTGCATCAACCGCCTCCTTGTCGCCGTTGACGACGTTCCAGACGCCGTCCGGGAGGCCGGCCCGCTTCCACAACTCCGCTAGAAAGAGCGGCGCAGACGGATCGCGCTCGGACGGCTTGTTGATGAGGCAGTTGCCGCAGGCGACCGCCATCACCCCCATCCACAGGGGAATCATGACCGGAAAGTTGAACGGTGTGATGCCGGCGACTACACCCACCGGCTCCCGCATCGAATAGGTGTCTATGCCACCACCAATGTTGGCCGAGTACTCGCCCTTCATGAGGTGGGGAATGCCACAGGCGAACTCGATCACATCGATTCCGCGCTGGATCGAGCCCTTGGAATCCGGGATCGTCTTGCCGTGCTCGCACGAGACGATCTCGGCCAGGGCATCAAGATTCTCGACGACCAGTTCACGAAACCTGAACATGATCTGCGACCGCGCAGTTGCCGATGTGCCGACCCAGCCAGCCAGGGCCGCCGTCGCAGCCTCGACCGCCCGATCAACCTCGGCAGCGGTGGCATAGGGCACCGCAGCACGTATCTCGCCGGTCGCCGGGTTGAAGACCGCACCGTTGCGGCCATCTCCGCCCTCGACCCATGTGCCAGCAATAAAGTGATGCAGCTTTTTACCCATGTCTCATATCTCTTGAAAGCGGCGCCATCCAGCGCTCGAGGATGCTCGCGGCCCATTCAATCCCGGCCAATGCGCGGAAGCAGGGTTCCGCGGCAGAGATACCGCGGTAAGCGTAGTTTCGATCAGCCGGCAAATCGCGTAATCCTGACCCAATCTAGATGATCTTTCCGTCGAACAGGCAACGCCCCTCCCGGTCTTCAACTTCCATCACCCACAGATCGCCGTCGCGTTCGACTTGACGCTCGATATAGGCGTCGGCCTCCTGTTCCGCCACCAACTTGCCGTCCAAAGCGGCAAACCAGGCTGCATTACCGTCAAAATCGCTGGTTTGAGTTAGCACGGAACAACCGTTCTCAAGCCGGTTGATCTTGATGATCACGGTGCCACGATGCTGATCACCGCGCCTGGTGATCGCGACTGGAATGCCCTGCAGCGAGTACCGTCGCACATGTGCACGCACCCACAGATCGGTCGGAATACGCTTGTGGCTCATTTGTGCCTCATAACATGAGGCAGCGCTGCCGTTCCATGCTTTCGGGCGCGCGGCAACCGCCGACGCCGCGGATACCAACCTCTAATCGACCAGAAACGGACCGTCCTCCATGTCCTTTGTCAGGTTCTCCACGCCATCTTCAGTGATGACGACAGTCGAACTCTCGCCGACTCCGAAGACGTTAGGCTGTTGCAGCACGGTGCAAACGTGAAAAACCATGCCCGGCTCAAGCACAGTCTCGTTGCCCGGGACGAGGTTGATGCTCATGCGCTGCACCCAACTGGGCGAAATGCCGATACCCGTCGTATAGCCCGTCCGTCCACAGAAAATGCTGCCAAAGCCGCTCTCGTCTGCCACCTTGCGAGCCGCCTCGTAGACGGTCTTCGCCTGCACTCCTGGAACTATTGCATCGATGGCTGCATGGTTGGCGAGACGTACGGTTTCGCAAATGCGACGCTGCTCGTCCGTCGGACCATAGATGACCGCGCGGTACAGCGGCGTGTGATAGCGCTGAACAACGCCTGCCGTTTCGATGGTCGTGGCCTGAGCCGTTTCGATGCGAACGTTCTGCCATGATGCATGCGAGCGTCCCGAATGGGCGCCGGTGCGGATCGACGGCCAGGTCGCAACATATTCAGACTCCGCCTCGACAAGGGCGCCCGCCACCGCCGCGACGATACTGCCGTCGGTGCGGCCCGGCTGCACTGCCTTGATGCCGGCTCTGATGGCCTCGACAATGATCCGCCCGGCTTCCCGATGGCAGGCAATCTCCTCGGGAGACTTGATCAATCGTAGCTCCTCCACGATTCGCGACGCATCGCGGAAACTCGCACATTCAAACGCTGCGGCAAGGGCCTCGTAACTCTGGACCGTGAGAAAATAAGCTCCCTTCTCCACGCCGATCCGGTCGGTTTTGATGCGGTTCTTGTGTACCAGGTCGACAAATGCCTGCAGTGGTTCGTCGTGATCTTCAAAGCCGATATAGTCATCGATAGGCGTCAGATCCTGAATCAGAAACAGATTGCCGAGATCCGTGCCACGCGTGGAGAACACCGGCGGACCCTCCGCCGGCACCGCCAGATAGGTATGTCCACTGATGCCGCGTGTCTGGTAGCCGGAGAGGTAGTAGACGCTCTCCGGCGCACTCAGGATCAGCAGGTCGAGATTCTCGCGCGCCATTGCGGTGCGCGTCTGGTCGAGCCGTTGCTCGAAATGATCACGGGTAAACGGGTTGGGTATCATTACGCACCTCAGAATAGAGCTTCTAAGCGGCGTCTCTCTGCGATCACGACCTTTGGGCGCCAACCCGTCCGCGCAGATGCTCGCTGACTTCGGTTCGTTCGGGCACTAGCGCCTCACGCAGGACTTCGACGGCATGCCGCGGTTCGCAGGCCCCGCACATGAAGATGTCGAACGCTGCATAATCGAACTCCGGCCAAGTGTGCAACGTAATGTGGGATTCCGCCAGCACCGCGACGCCTGTCACACCGTTATTCTCGCTGAAATGGTGGAGTTGCACATGCAGTAGCGTCGCGCCGCAGGCTTCTGCACATTTCCTGAGAGTTGCCTCGATATGTTCGAGGTCGTCGAGCCGCTGGCCTCCCCACATATCAACGATCAGATGCGCGCCGGCATAGTGAACACCATCACGGGTTATCGTATATGTACGATCTTCTGCTCGCTCGGCACCAGCCGGCATTTGGCAGGGCGCCACGATATTCTCAGTTTGGGGTGTGACGGCGTCGCAACCCGGCTCAATCTCCGATCGGAAGAGCGTGTTTGTGCCTGACATATCTATCTCTCCGCAACTTCAAACGTCCCTGCCATACCAAACAGACCCCGGTCACAGCGCGTCTGCGTCGTACCGGGGTCCGGGAAAGGCCACATATTGAGAATTGGCAGGTCCAATGCAAGCCAAAATGCACTGCAGCATGAAATATCTGCGCACCGCCCGCAGGCGCCCGGAAACGCTACCATGCGCTGGCTTCCAATCTTTGCTCTGACACCCTACGCCGGTGCGACGAGCGCCTCCACGTAAGCCGGCAATGCGAAGGCCGCTTCGTGAATTACCGGCGTATAATAGCGCGTCGCCAAATCCACCTTGGCGGCGCGTTTTGCCAGCGTCTTGGCGGTCACGCGCCGCAGCTTCGGATCGTCGCTGGCCCAGCCGAATGCCATAAAACCACCAATATAGATCGGTACCGGCGCCAGATAACAGGTTGCGTCCGCGAACAGCGAGCGCAGGTGGTGCATCGTCGACCTCAACTCCTGACCCTGGAGGAACGGCACGCCATTTTGCGTAACGATGACACCGCCGACGGCCAGGCAGGATTTGCAATCGCTGTAGAAACCGCGCTCGAACAAGACGCCGGCGGGACCGACGGGATCCGGAGAATCGACGATGATGACGTCGAACTGACCATCGCCTTCTGCGACAAACCGGGCACCATCACCAATGATCACCTCGGCGCGGTTGTCCTCGAACGCAGCGCCACAGATCGACGGCAGATATCGCTTCGACAATTCGATCACACTCTCGTCGATTTCGACGACAACGGCACGCTCGACGCCGGGATGCATCAGCACTCGGCGCAGCATCCCGCCGTCACCACCGCCAATTATCAGAATACGGCGGGCGGCGACGTGAGCCAGGATCGGCGTGTGCGAGAGCATTTCGTGATAGATGAACTCGTCGCGTTCGGTCGTCTGTACGATACCGTCGACTGTCAGGACGCGTCCCAGAGCCTCGTTTTCAAACAACATGAGGTGCTGATACGCACTCTCCGAATCGTGCAGGAGCTTGTCTACCCGCAACCGAATACGCAGGCCGTCGTGAAGCGTTTCTTCCCACCAATCAGCCATGACCTTCCCGTCTACCCGCCGAGCGGCGCAACGCTGAGCTTAACAATGAGCTGCCCCAAAACCGCATTTGACGGCCTGCGTGAAACCGAGCCGCGGCAAGCCGCTACGACATTGCACCTTGCATGTCACGCATCGCCATCGCCTGGACAACAACCGCACCGGATCCCAATACGAAGGCGACAAACAGCATCAACGCTCCCAGCCCTGGGATGAGTGCGATCAGAGACATCACCACCAAACCCGCTGCCAGCACAGCGATGCGCCACAGCCTCGAGGCTTTTTCACCCCTGCCAACAAGGCGGGCGCACGTCCAACCGACAAGAATCGCGAAGTCGAGGAATCCCAAGGCCAGAACGACGACATAAAGCCCTGCCAACACGACTGCCAGCGGAGCGCCGATTCCCGTCACTGCTAATATCAACATGACAATCGGGCCGCCGACCAGAACCGCCAAACCAAGGCCCAGCGACAGCCACGGTTTCTTGCGAATCTGGCCCGCCACCTCGAACGGCAGGTTGGGCGCTAACAGCAGCAGAACGATGCCAAGCAGAATCAAGCTGGCAACGACCGAAAGCCAGATCGTCCCGGCTACGGTGAAAGCCTGCCCCATCATGCGCTCCGGCCGTTCCGATTGAATGAACGTGACGTCGCCAAGGATCTGCGCGTCGGGTGAGATGATCGCTTGGGTGGGACTACGATAGGTCAGGCTGCCGTTGATCCGAGCCGACGGCAGGATCTTTATCTCCAGTGCCTGAAGGTCTACGTCGCCGTCAACCTCACCGGTAATCTCGACGCGCCGCGCCGCAGCCTTGAGATCGCCGCCGACCTGCCCGTCGACCCGAACAGTATGACCGCCAATCGAAGCATTGCCTGCGACCTGCGATCCACTCCTCAGTATCACTTCGCCGCCGGCCGCATGCATGTTCCCGGCAACATCGGCGCGGCTTGTGAGTTCGCCCCCCCATCATCTTCAGATTGCCGCCGATATCGCCCCGCGCGACGACCTCGCCACCGACGATAAGGAGATCGCCGGTGCTGTCGTAGTCGACCGCAACCTCGCCGCCCATCACCGTGACGTCGCCATCGATGTCGCCTTCGGCGCGAACGTGGCCGCCCGCGGCCAATACATCGCCCGTGATGCTGTTGCCGACCCGCAGATCGCCGCCCATCACCAGAAGATCGCCGTCGACCGTTGCATCGACGTCCACCTCCCCACCCATTGCCGTGACGTCACCGTTGACCGTAGCGCGGATTGTGATCCTGCGGGCACCTTCGAACAGGTCTTCGTTAAAGGTTCCCGTTCTCGTGACCTCTCGTTCAAGATCTTGGGCTTGCCCGTCCGACGCAACCAGCAACAATGCGGAAATAGCAGCGGTCGCCAATAGTGGCGCCGACGCCCGGCGCGCCCGTTCAACCCATCTTCGCCGAATCCTGTTCATTTCCTGATCACCTCGTTGCGACTAAAAGCTTCATGTTGTTTGGTTGTCCGATCCGCTGCGCAGCCGCGCCGCCTCGCCATCCGTAACCTTGTTGTAAAGATCGACGGGCAGGAAGATTGCCTGCTTCGCGATCCGCCCCAGATATTCCATTCCCAGCCCGAACAGCAGGCTTGCGCTGCCCGACGATATCTGTGCGCCTCCCTGCGCTTCCGCGAGCTTGAAGCCGAGCGTCGCGACAATTCTCGAAGTCACCTCCGACTGCTGCGCCAGCATGTCGTCCGCAGGCCGGTCATATCTAGCGCCCCACAGGTGAAAGCCCGTGTTCACGTCGACCAGCTGGGCGGTGATTCTGACCTTGCCATCTGCAGTTCGGACGCTGCCTTCGAGCAGGTAGTGAGCGTTGAGCGCCTGCCCGACCTGTTTTGGGTCAACCGGCGCGTCTGACGAGGTTTGTGTTGCGACGACGACACGCACCGCTTGCCGCGCCGATAGCGCCGTGATCAGGTCTTCCGTCAGACCCTGGCCGAAGACTTTCGGGTCCTCAACGCCGCCGATTGTTCGGAACGGCATGACGGCGAGCGTCGGTACGGTCACCGCACTTTCCTCAAACGAAGGCAATGGCGGGTTCCACACGGCCCAAATTACGATGACCGCAAAGATCGCAGCGGCAATCCGAGCCGGTGTTACGAGCCTTTTGGGCTTTCGAGATACTGTCTCATCCAGGATCTGGCCGGCGAACTCGGACTCTAGACGGACCCGGTAAGTGCGTCGAGGCTGGCACTTAGCGCGCGATGGGTGCCCTCCTCGTCCTGCCTGCTGTGCCGGGAGTAACCGACGACATCGGCAAACAGAATCGCGGCGAGCTTGCGCTCGATCTTGGGATCGGCCATCGCTACTGACGTCGCGCTTGCAGCGCCTCCCTTGTCGCTCCATCCGCATGCTCATCTGAGCATCCAGGCATCGGACCGTTCATATATAGGGTCTAACGCAGATTCACACCACCACCCGACGGAGTCTTGCAGCCATTACACCGGACGCGTAATTTGGCGCTTTCATCGGCCCCAATCTGTCTTCCTGGAGTTACTTTCATGAGCATTTCGCGATTTGCTGCCAACGCCCGCGCCGTACGTGCGCCGCGAGGGCCCGAAATTACAGCTAAGAGTTGGCGGACCGAGGCGCCAATGCGCATGCTGATGAACAACCTTGATCCGGAAGTTGCCGAGAATCCCGATGAGCTGGTGGTCTACGGCGGCATCGGGCGCGCGGCGCGCAACTGGGATTGCTTCGAGCGCATTGTCGACGCGTTGAAGTCACTTGAAGAGTACGAGACGCTGCTTGTCCAATCGGGCAAGCCGGTTGGTGTGTTCCGCACCCACGAGGATGCGCCGCGGGTTCTGATCGCCAACTCGAACCTGGTGCCCTATTGGGCGAACTGGGATCATTTCAACGAACTCGATACCAAGGGCCTGATGATGTATGGCCAGATGACAGCCGGCTCCTGGATCTACATCGGCAGCCAGGGCATCGTCCAGGGCACCTACGAAACCTTCGTTGAGTGCGTACGCCAGCATTTCGACGGCGATGGGCGCGACAAATGGATACTGACCGCCGGTTTGGGCGGCATGGGTGGCGCGCAACCGTTGGCGGCAACGATGGCAGGCGCATCAATGCTCGCAATCGAGTGTCGCCCTAGCCGTATTCAAAGACGGCTGGAAACCGGATATGTGGACCGGCAGGCGGCCGATCTCGACGAGGCGCTGAAGATGATGGAAGAGGCATGCGCGAAACGCGAGCCGATTTCCGTCGGCCTGCTCGGCAATGCAGTTGAAGTCTTGCCTGAGCTTCTGAAGCGCGGCGTCAGGCCTGACGCCGTAACCGACCAGACCTCGGCACACGACCCGATACATGGATATCTGCCGGAGGGCTGGACTCTCGACGAATGGGAATCCAAGCAGCAGAGCGATCCGAAGGCTGTCGAAGTCGCCGCCAAGAAATCAATGGCAACACACGTCAATGCGATGCTGAAGTTCCACGAGATGGGCATTCCGGTATTCGACTATGGCAACAACATCCGGCAAGTCGCAAAAGACGAAGGTGTCACCAATGCCTTTGATTTTCCGGGCTTCGTTCCGGCTTACGTGCGGCCACTGTTTTGCCGCGGCAGGGGTCCGTTCCGCTGGGCTGCATTGTCGGGTGACCCGGAAGATATCTTCAAGACCGACGCCAAGGTGAAAGAACTCATTCCCGACGACCCACACCTGCATAACTGGCTCGATATGGCACGCCAGCGCATTCAGTTTCAGGGCTTGCCCTCGCGGATCTGTTGGATCGGCCTTGGCCAGCGCGACAAAATCGGCCTCGCCTTTAACGAAATGGTGGCGAGCGGTGAGCTCTCGGCACCCGTCGTGATCGGCCGCGACCATCTTGATTCAGGTTCGGTCGCCAGCCCCAACCGCGAGACCGAGGCGATGCGGGATGGCTCCGACGCGGTGTCCGACTGGCCGCTGCTGAACGCCCTCCTCAACTGCGCCAGCGGTGCCACCTGGGTCTCAATCCACCACGGCGGCGGCGTCGGCATGGGTTACTCACAACATGCCGGGATGGTGATCGTCTGCGATGGCACCGAGGCCGCGGCGCGGCGCATTGGCCGCGTGCTATGGAACGATCCGGCATCCGGTGTGATGCGACACGCCGACGCCGGCTATGAGGACGCCATTGCCTGTGCGGGCGAAATGCACCTCAACCTGCCGATGATTGGCTAGCAATGATCAAGTTCGCCATCACAGCCGAGCTTGAGATCAAGCAGGATCAGATGGGAGCATTTCTCCAGCGTCTTGCGCGGCACGCAGCAAGTTGCCTCGAGACCGAAGAGGGCTGTCTCAGGTTCGACGTATTGCTGCCAAAGGAGGAGGACAATCGGGTTGTGCTTTACGAGGTCTACGAGACCGAAGCGGCATTCGATACGCACCGGCTAACACCCCATTTTCTCGCCTTTCGAAAGGATGTCGAGGATATGGTGGTGTCGCGGAATATTAGCGAATACACGCTCGACGACATCTGACGGACAGTACATACGGGGAGATTATCCAACATGGCCGACAATGCCGTGGTTCTTCAGCCCGGAGGCTTGGTGCTTCCGGACCTCAGGCGCATTGCGCGAAGTGAAGTAAGGGTCACGCTTGATCCCGGATGCCGCGCGGACGTGGACGCCGCCGCGAAGACCGTCGCTGACATCGTTAGCGAAGGCCGCACGGTCTACGGAGTGAACACCGGCTTTGGCCTCTTGGCCAATACATCTATCGCGTCCTCAGAGCTCGCCGATCTGCAACGCAATATCGTGCTGTCGCATAGTGCTGGAACCGGTCCGCTGCTCGATGACGACATCGTAGGTTTGATTATTGCGCTCAAGGTCGCGTCGCTGGCGCGTGGTTATTCGGGCGTCCGCTGGGAGGTTCTGGAAGCGCTTCTCGCACTGCTTGATCACGCTGTCTATCCCTGCATTCCGGCCAAGGGCTCGGTCGGCGCATCGGGTGATCTCGCGCCGCTCGCCCATATGTCGGCAGCCCTGATTGGAGCCGGTGAAGTTCGCCACAAAGGCAAGATTATGGCGGCAACCGAAGGACTCGGCATCGCTGGACTGGAGCCACTCGTGCTCGGCCCGAAGGAAGGGCTCTCGCTGCTTAACGGCACCCAAGTATCGACGGCGCTGGCGCTGCTCGGCCTGTTCATGGCGGAAGACGTTTATGCCGGCGCAGTGGTCGCCGGTGCGCTTTCCGTGGACGCTGCCAAAGGCACCGACACGCCGTTCGACCCCCGTATCCAGGCGGTTCGCGGACAACCGGGACAGGCGGCGGTCGCGGCGGTCTACCATCGCTTGCTCGCAGGCAGCCCAATCCGCGAATCGCATCGCGATTGCGAGAAAGTTCAGGATCCTTATTCGCTACGCTGTCAACCACAGGTGATGGGCGCCGTGTTGGACAATATGCGCTTTGTCGCCGAAGTGATTACCCGCGAAGCAAATGCGGTTTCCGACAATCCACTGGTCTTCCCCGAAGATGGCGACGTGCTGTCGGGAGGCAACTTCCACGCCGAACCGGTAGCGATGGCAGCCGATTTTTTGGCAATCGCCGTGTCGGAAATCGGCACCATTTCCGAACGTCGAATCGCCCTTCTCGTTGACCCGGCGATGAGCGGGCTGCCGGCGTTCCTGGTGAAGGATGGCGGCGTTAACTCCGGCTTCATGCTGGCCCACGTCACCGCCGCGGCCCTGGCCTCCGAGAACAAGACCCTGGCCCATCCAGCGAGCGTAGATTCCATTCCGACTTCTGCGAACCAGGAGGACCATGTCAGCATGGCGACTTTCGCTGCGCGCCGCGTTTCCGAAATCGGCGATAACGTAGCCGGCGTTGCCGCGATCGAGCTGCTGGCAGCAGCCCAGGGAGTCGACTTTCACAAGCCGCTCGAATCCTCAAAGCCGCTTTGCGAGGTGATGGCTGAAATTCGCGCACGGGCCGCGAACTGGGAAAGCGATCGGTTCCTCGCGCCTGACATCGCCGCCCTCAAGGAGTTTATCCACTCGGGCGCATTCCACCCCTACATGCCGGGGCTGCTACCGAGCCTACCTGCTTGAGCCAGCGGTCGGGGATCGTGGATCTCTTCTACTTTTATCCCGGTTCGACACCGCTGCTGGTTGGCATGCCGCACGTTGGCACCCATGTTCCAGACGAAATCGCGGCGACCATGCGTAACGCGGCGCTGGACCTGCCGGACACCGACTGGCATGTCGATACGCTCTACGATTTTCTCTATGACCTGGATGTCTCGGTGGTTGCCGCGACCCATTCGCGCTACGTGATCGATCTGAACCGCCCGCCGGACGGTAGCAGCCTTTATCCGGGTCAGGATGTCACCGATCTCTGTCCGACAACGACCTTCGACAACGATCCCATTTACCGTCCGGGCATGGCACCAGACGATAGCGCGATCGCCGATCGGATCGATCGCTATTGGCACCCCTATCACGACAGGCTTGCGCAAGCGATCGCCGATCTTAAGAAGCGGCACGGCTACGCGCTGCTATGGGATGCTCATTCGATCCGCTCGGTGGTGCCGCGATTCTTCGAGGGAAAGCTACCCGAGCTCAACCTTGGCAACGGCGGCGGCAGCGCGTCCGACCCCGACTTGGCGCGTCAACTCTTGGAAATCGGTCAGGACGCACCTGGCTATGCAACGGTTTTGAACGAGCGCTTCAAGGGCGGCTACATCACCAGGACCTATGGCCAGCCGGCACAGCGCATTCACGCAATACAGCTCGAGCAGAGTCAAGCAACCTACATGGAAGAGGAGCCGCCCTTCACGTTCCGGGAGGATCTTGCGGAGAAAGTGCGGCCTGTCCTGCGACGGCTGATCGAGGCGATGCTCGCGTGGCGTCCGAGCGAATGAGATTACGCGCTGCCAGCGAGCCGCGGCTATTCGCCGGCGGGGCGGCCAGCCTGCACCACCTGATGACACGGATTAGCGCCAAAGCGGTAGGCCAAATCGGCCGGGCTCTCAATATCCCATAGCACGAAGTCGGCGGCCTTTCCCGCGGTCAAGGTACCGTGCGTGGCCGCCATGCCCAGTGCCTGTGCGGCGTTGCGGGTGACGCCTGCGAGCGCCTCCTCCGGCGTCAATCGAAACAGCGTGCAGCCCATATTCATCATCAGCAGCAACGACTGTGCCGGCGATGAGCCGGGGTTGCAGTCAGTTGCCAGCGCCATCGGCACGTCGTGCTCACGGAAGCTGGCGATCGGCGGCAGATGGCTTTCACGTAAAAAGTAATATGCGCCCGGAAGAAGCACGGCGACGGTATCGGCAGCAGCCATCGCCCTCACACCTTCCTCGCTGGTGTATTCCAGATGATCGGCAGAGCGCGCGCCGTAGCGCGCCGCCAATGCGGCGCCGCCGAGATCGGACAACTGATCGGCGTGGAGTTTGACAGGAAGATCCAAAGCCGCCGCCTTGTCGAACACCCGCGCCGTCTGTTCGGCTGAAAAGGCGATGCCTTCGCAAAACGCGTCGACCGCATCCGCAAGGCCCTGCTCAGCGGCGGCGGGCATGACCTCATCACAGACGAAATCGATATAGTCCTCGGCCAGGTCCTCGTATTCCGGCGGCAACGTATGCGCACCGAGGAAGGTCGTCTGAACGGTAACCGGGTGTATCTTTTCAAGCGCTCGTGCCGCCCGCAGCATCTTCAGTTCGGTTTTGAGATCGAGGCCATAGCCCGACTTGATCTCAATCACCGTCACGCCTTCGGCAAGCAGACTCTTCAAGCGCTGCGCGGCCGTGGCCACCAACGACTTTTCGCTGGTCTCGCGGGTCGCCCTCACCGTCGAAACGATACCGCCGCCGGCCCGCGCAATCTCCTCGTAGCTGGCGCCTTGCAACCGCATTTCAAACTCGCGGGCGCGATTCCCGCCATAGACAAGATGCGTGTGGCAGTCGACCAGGCCAGGCGTAATCCAGTGCCCGCCGGCATCGTGCACTTCTGCCGCCAGCGCTTCCGGCCGGCCGGGCAAGTCGCTCATCTTGCCGACCCAGACGAGCTGCCCCTGATCGATCCCAAGCGCGCCGCCTTCTAGCCCGCCGTAGAGCGCGTCGCCGGTCTCCATGGTTGCGAGATTGGCGTTGATCCAAAGCGCCTGCCACATCTCAGATCAGCCTCGTGTTAGTTTCCTACCCAACGCTCTCGAAGCCGCAGCCAGTGGTACGAAGTAACCCTACATGCGCTTGGCGACGACCTTGACGGTCTTTGCCAGCGTCTTGGCGGCGCTGGACTCGAGCCGGCTGATTTCCTTCAGCCAGCCCGAGGCTTTCTTGCGATCTTTGATCGACGCCGCATTGATCCGCACGTTCAGCGCCGCCCCGGCCAGTGCGCTTTGACACAAATGGGCCGCTGTTGCTGCATCCGAGATGGCGTTGAGATTGCCCTTCGCGGCAGTGACCGCCGCCAAGTCCAGAGTCTTGACCGCCGCTCGGGCCGTACGCATGGGAACAATCGCCGCGCCCACCATCGCCTTTTGTATGGCCTTGCTGCGCGCTGCCTTCTCTTTGGCGGTCTCCTTCGGCAGCTGGAACGCGTCCATGACGGCAACAAAGGAGTCCGAATCTTCGGCGACAGCCGCGGACAGTTCGGCGCACAGCTTTTCCGCTTGCCGGAAAATCTTCTTCATCTCCGCTTCGACGCCAGCATATTTCTTGCGGCCAAGGGTAAGCCGCGCGACCATGCCGACAAGGCCGGCGGCCATCGCGCCCGAATAGGCGGCCGCCGAACCGCCGCCAGGTGTCGGATCATCATCCGCCAGATTTTCGATAAACGACGTCGCGGCAGCGGCGGCGTCGGTCTCATCACCGCCAAGGCGGTTTTCAAGCACTTGTTCGGATGGCAGGTCGTCGACCTGCAGATACCACTTCGCAGCGTCGAACAGCGCCGCTTGCGGAACCAATCCGATGAACTCGCTGTGCGTGATGCTGACGCCGTAACGTCGCGCTTCGCTGCGAATGGCCTCAGCAACCCGGGAAACCGGCGTCTTCGTGTAGTCGGTGAGGTTCATGCTCACCTGCGCCTGACCCTCGACCATGAGCCCAATACCTTTGACGTATCGCAGCCCGCCAGAGAGATGACGGACCGACTTGCCAATTGCCTGGGCGATCTCGACCTTGTCGGTGTTGAGGTAGACGTTGAAGGCGACGAGGAAGGCGCGGGCGCTGACCGCCGTCGCGCCGGCCGTGCCGAGCTTGCTCGGGCCATAGTCCGGAGCCCGGTCCGGGTCCTTGCCAATTTCGCCCTTGAGCTGCTTATACGCATCTTTGCCGCGCCGGATGGCTGCCAGGTTCTGGCGATCCGGGCGTTGGGCCGCCGCCTCGTAGAGATAGACGGGAATCTTCAGCTCCCGGCCAACCCTTTCGCCAAGGCGTTTTGCAATCTCAACGCAATCGTCCATGGTCACGCCGCTTACGGGCACAAACGGGCAAACATCGGTCGCGCCCATACGCGGGTGGCCACCCTTGTGCTTGTTCAAATCGATGAGTTCCGCCGCCTTGGCAATTCCGGAGAATGCCGCTGCTTCGACCCCTGCGGGACTGCCGACAATGGTCACAACAGTGCGGTTGTGGTCGGCATCGGAACTCACATCTAGAACCTGCGCATCCTTCCCGCCACCAGCTGAAAATGCGGCTACGACAGCCTCGATTACCTTTGGCTTCCGGCCTTCCGAGAAGTTGGGGACGCATTGGACAAGCTGACGCATTTTCTCATCTCCGAGTTTGTGGGAGTCGGCGGTCGAAAGGAACCAAGCCAATCGGCCCGGCGACTATTTTGGAGCGTGGTGGGATTTCTCTTTGACGGGCTTGCTATCCCCTGTCGGCGCAGGCGTATCCGGCGCTCCGCCTTTGCGCAATGGCCCCCGCCGTGCCTGCGGCGGTTGACTCTCTTGCGACAGACTACGCCCATCTAACGAAGGCTTCGCGACGGCGGATATCGCGTCGGCCTCTTTCGCCGGCGTCGATTGCGGCGCCAACCGCTTGTAGTAGCCATCGAGGACTGCTCCCGACTCGACTTCAAGCGTCTCGTGCGCCACGTCGCCAACGACTTTTGCGGTCCGATGCAGCGCCACCGTCTTGGCGTTGATCGAACCATCGACGGATCCATGAATGGACACCTGAGTCGCCTCGATCTGACCTTTGACACCGGCGCCTTCGCCAACCGTCAGATTCCC
>CAZCVU010000019.1:0-9350 GCA_964501745.1 uncultured Flavobacteriales bacterium
TAGGTGCCGACGCCCTGGGTAACCGATCGCAGCTCAATGATCATGTCGTGCAGTTCGGACTGCGGCACGAAGGCCTCCACTTCATCCCAACTCCGCCAGCCGTCCTTCGCGTCAAAGCCGAGAATCTGGCCGCGGCGTTTTGTAATCATGCCCTGCGCCTTCGACGTCGCCGAATTCGGAACTGAAATCTTGACGCGACAGATCGGCTCAAGAAGTACAGGACTTGCCTTGGGAAGACCTTCCTTCATGGCCAGGATCGCAGCTGTCTTGAACGCCATATCCGAACTGTCGACCGCATGGAACTGACCGTCGACCAGCGAGACCGACACATCAACGATGGGAAAACCCAGCGCACCCTCGCGCAGAAACTCGCGGACACCTGCCTCGACAGATGGAATGTACTGCCGGGGCACGGCACCGCCGACGATGGAATTGTCAAAGTTGAAGCCTGCCCCCCGGGCAAGCGGCTTGATATCGAGATGCACGTCGCCGAACTGACCATGCCCGCCCGACTGTTTCTTATGGCGTGCGTGCTGTTTGACCGGCTTGCGGATGGTTTCCTTGTAGGGTATCTGCGGCCGACGCGTGCTAACGGACACATTGTACAAGCTGCCAAACCGCTCCGCGGCGACCTGCAGGTGAATCTCGCCCTGACCCCATAACACCATCTCGTTGGTGTCCTGATTATGCTCGACCGAAAGCGACGCGTCCTCATCGATCAAACGGGATATCGCCGCCGACAGCTTTACCTCGTCCTCTCGCTTGTCTGGTTCAATCGCAAGCGAGTAGACCGGCTTGAGTGGCGCCGGCCACGCGAGCGCATCTGACACAACACCCTTCGCTCCCAAGACAACACCGGTGCCAACTTCCTCGAGGCGGCCCATTGCAACCACATCACCCGGCCCGGCAGCATCGATCTTATCAAGCGTATGTCCCATCATGCGAAACAGCCCGCTTACCCTGTGATCGCCGAAATGCACACCGTCTTTGAGCGCGCCGCGCCATACGCGCGCCAGGGATATCTTGCCGGTATGCGGCAGGTGGTATGTCTTGAACACCTCCAGCAGCGGATCGCCTGCCGGCAAATCCAGGCGCTCGACCGTGCTTGGTGATTCGGCCACCTCATGCCGTAGCGCTTTCAAAAGGCGTCGCACACCGTGACAGTGCTCTGCCGCGCCCAAGAACACGGGAACAATCGAGTCTTCCTGGAAATCCTTGGTCAGGTGTTGGTAAATCTCCTCTTTCGATGGGACGACATCCTCCAGCAACTGCTCAAGCAGTGTGTCGTCAAAGTCAGCCAAAGACTCGAGCATCGATTGGCGAGCTTCTTGATACCGCGGGCTCTCCGATTCCGGCAACGGAACGAGATCAGAGGCCTCCCCGGGCTTGTAAGTATAGGCTCGCTCCGAGACCAGATCGGCATAGCCAGAAACAGTCTCGCCGTCGCGGATCGGCACCTCACGCAGGACCAGTGGCCGCGTCGAAACCGACTGCAGCGCGTCGAGTATGTCGCGCACACGTGCCGAGGCGGTGTCCATCTTATTGATGAAGATCATGTGCGGAATCCCCTGCGTATCCAGGAGATGAAGCAGCGGCGCCAAGCCTTGCGCGCGCTCGACTTCAGGCTCGCAGACGACAACGGCCACGTCTGCCGCCATCAGCGCCGCATGCGTATCCTGCATGAATTCGAGCGATCCTGGGCAATCGAGAAAATGCCACTTCTCGTCAAGAAATTCGCTGCTTGCCGCGGAAATCTCGATGCTCATGTTGCGAGCACGGGCTTCTGCCGACGCGTCGGCAACCAAATTGCCGTCGCGCTGCGTGCCGCGCCGTTCGATTGCGCCACAGACGAATAACATTGATTCAAGAAGTGTTGATTTGCCGCTTTGATACGGTCCGACAAGCGCAGCACAACGCGGCGCAACGGGCGAGGAGCCAGCCATGACGATCCTCCTTTCCAGGTTCTGTTCTAATTCTTTTGTGCGTCCATGCAGTGTCTGAGCGCACACCTCCCTTGCTTAGGCGATATGGTTTCAGCGCCGCCGAGACGATGCAAGCGAAATCAGGCGATCACCCTGCTGATCGGCAGTGCCAAAAGCACCCGGCGTCGGCAATTACTCGTCCTCCACAGACAATTTCATAGGCGAACTCCCTATGTTAGCGAAGCGCAAAACCTCTGGACACGCCGTCCCGTCTCTTCCAGCAGGTCCGTCGATGTTGCATAGGAAATGCGGAAAAACGGCGATAATCCAAACGCTGCGCCGTGGACGCAGGCAGGCCCTTCGAGCTCGAGCAGTGCGGTTACGAAATCCTCGTCGTTTTCTATGACCTCTCCGTTCTCGGCCTTCTTGCCGATCACGCCCTCGCATGACGGATAAACGTAAAACGCGCCCTCTGGCGTTGGACATGAAATGCCGGTCGCCTGGTTGAGCATCGACACGATGAGGTCACGACGCTCCTTGAACACCTTGTTGTTGCTCGCCACGAAGCCATGGTCGCCTTCGAGCGCCGCCACGGCGGCCCACTGGCTGATCGTCGAGGTGCTGGTCGTCGATTGCGACTGTATCTTGTTCATGGCGGCAACCAGTTCGACCGGCCCGGCCGCATAGCCGACCCGCCAGCCGGTCATGCAGTAGACCTTGGACACGCCGTTCAGCGTCAGCGTGCGCTCGAATAGTGCTGGCTCTACCTGCGCTATCGTCGTGAACTCAAAATCGTCGTAAACGAGGAACTCGTAAATATCGTCGGTCATTACCCAGACCTGCGGATGCTTTGTCAGAACCTCCGCCAGTGCCTTCAGATCGTCCCGCGTGTAAGCGGCGCCGGTCGGGTTCGATGGTGAATTCAACATTAACCACTTGGTCTTGGGAGTGATCGCCGCCTCGAGCTGGTCCGGTTGCAGCTTAAAGCCGCTTTCGGCGGAGCAATTCACGATCACCGGCGAGGCGCCGCACAGCAACACGATATCGGGATAGCTCACCCAATAAGGCGCAGGAATGACCACCTCGTCGCCCGGATCGAGCGTTGCCATCATCGCGTTGTAGATATCCTGTTTGGCGCCGCAGCCAACCGTCACCTGCGCCGGTGTATAGACCAAGTCGTTGTCACGCTTGAATTTTGCACAGATCGCCTCGCGCAACTCCAGGATACCCGGTACCGGCGCATATTTGGTTCGACCCTTGGCCATGGCCTCGATCGCAGCCTGTTTGATGTGCTCTGGCGTATCGAAATCTGGCTCGCCCGCAGCCAGGTCTATGATATCGCGGCCCTCCTGTTTGAGTTCCCTTGCGCGGGACGCCATGGCAACCGTTGCAGACGGCTTGACGAGAGAAAGACGGTCGGCGAGAAACGACATGATTGTCGGCTTCCTTAATCCAGTTTGATCGGCGCACGATTGCGCCTCGTTGGCCCACTTACCCTGGAAAGTGGCAGGCGCGGTTCCGCAACCTAGCCGTACCGACGCCAACCGCACACTACGCCCAAGGCCCGGCAAAATACAACGTCGGTGGACACCTACGCTGGCCTGAATACCCACACACGTCCTATGCTTATGTCCATGAACGAAGTCGCACCCATTCTCGCGTTCGAGCGGCCCCTAAGTGAAGGCGGGCGCCGGTTCGAGTTGATCTCGGATCTCGCGCCCGCCGGCGACCAGCCACAAGCGATCGAAGATCTCGTTACGGGCCTGCGTGAAGGCGGGCGTGACCAAGTACTGCTTGGCGTCACGGGCTCAGGCAAGACATACACCATGGCCCAAGTTGTTGTATCGATGCAGCGTCCCAGCCTGGTGCTAGCCCCGAACAAGACGCTGGCGGCCCAGCTCTATGGCGAGATGAAGACCTTCTTCCCGAACAACGCCGTCGAGTATTTCGTCTCCTACTACGACTACTATCAACCTGAAGCCTACGTGCCGCGGACCGATACCTATGTCGAAAAGGAATCTTCGGTCAACGAACAGATCGACCGGATGCGGCATTCTGCCACGCGGGCGCTACTTGAGCGCGACGACGTCGTCATCGTGGCGTCGGTGTCCTGCATCTACGGCATCGGCTCGGTCGAAACCTATTCACAGATGGTCGTGCCCCTGAAGCTGGGCCAAACCTTGGATCGGGCCAATCTCCTGAAGCGGCTTGTGGAATTGCAATATCGCCGGAACGACACCAATTTTATGCGCGGAACCTTCCGTGTCCGAGGCGATACGGTGGAAATCTTTCCCGTCCACTATGAAGATCGAGCGTGGCGGCTGTCGCTGTTTGGCGACGAGCTGGAGGCGATCTGGGAGTTCGACCCGCTGACCGGCGAAAAGACCGACGCGCTCGAGGCCGTCAAGGTTTATGCGAACAGCCACTATGTCACGCCGAGGCCGACCCTGCAGCAGGCGGCGCGCGAGATTAAGAAGGAGCTGAAAACCCACCTCGAGTTCTTGCAATCCACTGGCAAGCTTCTCGAAGCGCAACGACTTGAACAACGCACCACGTTCGATCTCGAGATGATCGAAGCGACCGGCTCCTGCGCCGGCATCGAAAACTACTCGCGCTTTCTGACCGGCCGCCAGCCAGGCGAGCCGCCACCAACGCTGTTCGAGTACTTGCCTGACCACGCATTACTGTTCATTGATGAATCCCACGTCACAGTGCCGCAATTGGGCGGCATGTACCGCGGCGATCTCTCACGTAAGTCAACACTCGCCGAATACGGCTTTCGGTTACCTTCCTGTCTCGACAACCGACCGCTTAAGTTCGAGGAATGGGACGCCATGCGGCCACTGACCATGTATGTCTCGGCAACGCCGGGCCCCTGGGAGCTCGAGCGGACAGGCGGTGTATTCACCGAGCAAGTGGTGCGGCCAACCGGGCTCATCGACCCGGTCTGCATCATCCGGCCAACCGAAACTCAGGTCGACGACCTGCTGGCCGAATGCCGCGCCTGCGCGGAGCAAAACCAGCGCGTGCTGGTCACCACCCTGACCAAGCGCATGGCAGAAGATTTGACCGAATACATGACGGAAGCAGGCTTGCGGGTGCGCTATCTCCACTCCGACGTGGACACACTCGAGCGTATCGAGATCATCCGTGATCTGCGCCTGGGCGTGTTCGACATCCTGGTCGGCATCAACCTCTTGCGCGAGGGCCTCGACATCCCTGAATGCGCACTGGTCGCGATCCTAGATGCCGACAAGGAAGGCTTTCTGCGCAGCCGCACATCGCTCATTCAGACTATTGGGCGGGCCTCGCGCAACATCGATGGCCGGGTCATTCTCTATGCCGACACCATGACCGGTGCACTGACGCAGGCAATCGAAGAGACCGACCGACGGCGCGAACGGCAGCAGGCCTATAATGATGCCCACGGGATCACGCCGGAGTCGGTGAGGAAGCAGATCGCCGACATTCTGCAAAGCGCCTATGAGCGTGATCACGTTACAGTGTCGACTGGCGATCAAGACCAACCACACCTCGTCGGCGTTGACCTCAAGACTTACATCGGAGACCTCGAGGCCCGCATGCGGGCAGCCGCGGCGGATCTCGAATTCGAAGATGCGGCCCGAATGCGCGACGAAATCAAGCGGCTCGAAGCGATGGATTTGGATATGCCGGTAACGACAGCGCCAATCGACCCTGAGATCGCCGCGAAACTTGTCGAGGAACGGGCCCTCTCAACACCCAACAAAGCAAAGGGCAAATCCGCGACTGGCCGGCGCGGTCGTTTTCGCGGGCGGCGGTCGCGACGCTAAGCGCAGACCCGACAGTCGTTCAAATCGGGCGGCGGCGAGCTTGGTGATTGCGTCAGATGGCATTTTCTCCAGCTGCCCGCCCCCTCTGTCATGAAATGAACATCAGGCGCCTTGATCGCGGTTCGGCCCCCGCCCTATGCTCATGGCCAGCATGACGATTTCCGAAGCAGTCCCGCGAACAGCGTTGGTTACCGGCGCGGCACACCGCATTGGCCGTGCGATCGCACTTGATCTGGCGCGTAATGGCTGGGCCGTCGCCGTGCATTGCGGCCGCTCAAAGCCAGAGGCGGACATGGTGACCTCTGAAATACGCGCTACCGGCGGAACGGCGGTAACACTGCAGGCGGACCTTAGTGTCGAGGCGGAGGCGCAGTCGCTGCTTGTTCGGGTCGCCGAGGCGCTGGGGCCGGTAGGGTTGCTCGTCAACAGCGCCGCCGCCTTCGAACCCGACACCGCCCTCACCGTCACCCGAGAGAGCTGGGACATGCATCTGGAGACGAACCTTCGCACGCCCTTCGTGCTGAGCCAGCAGATGGCGACGGCGCTTCAAGGCATGTCGAACGCAGAGGGTATCATCATCAACATGCTGGACCAACGCGTGCGGAACCTGACACCCAACTTCATTGCCTATACGCTCAGCAAGACCGGCCTGTGGACGTTGACGCGCACGCTCGCCATGGCACTGGCGCCGGAAATCCGAGTCAATGCAATCGGACCGGGACCGACCCTCAAGAGCGACCGCCAAAGCGAGGGGCAGTTCCAAAAGCAGTGGCAGTCCGTACCACTGCAGCACGGTCCTGACGTCACGGAAATTTGCGACGCGGTACGCTATCTGATCGCCGCACCGTCGGTGACGGGGCAAATGATCGCCGTCGATGGCGGCGAACATCTGGGGTGGGCCCAGCCTTCCCGAGGTGTCGTTCTCGACGAGTGAAGGTTCCCGATTCCGGCCCCGAAATGCTCAACCAAATGCGTCAATGTACAGAGCCAAATTGTTGTCACAAAACAGTAAATTTGAGTTATAGGGGCAAAGAGAGTTTTGCACAGGCGATACTCCAACTACGAAATGCAGCCACCCACTGCAGTCACATCTACGAGCATTCATATTTTTGCTGTTGCAATCCGTAAACTCGTTAATTTTCAATAAGTTAGACTGTATGCCTATTTCTTAGGCAAATCATACGAAACCGTGATATGCCTGTGACCCGGGCATCACGGAACCCCATTTTCAACAGTGTTATCCACAGGTTTGGTGGATATCCGTGCAAGCGTCAAAGATATCGGGCGTTTAAGCCAATATTGGCGACGGATTCGCTGCGATGCCGACCGACGACTCGCCATTGACCTGCGGCTGGGTCGCGGCAAAGATTGGACAGGATGACTCGAATATCCGCCCGCCGCGACGAAGTCGTGCCCACCGCCGGGCAGTTACCCGGCGTACTCGCCGCCGGCATGGCTGTCGTGCGCGAACACCTAAGGACCTTGCCCGGGTCGCCGGGTGTCTACCGCATGCTCAACGCGCGCGGCGACGTGCTCTATGTCGGTAAGGCGCACAATCTAAAGAAACGTGTCACGACCTACGCTAATCCAAGCAAACTCTCCATCCGTTTGCAACGCATGGTGGCCGAGACGACAGCCATGGAGTTCGTTACGACGCACACCGAGGTCGAAGCCTTGCTTCTCGAATCGAACCTCATCAAGACGCTTAAGCCGCGTTACAACCTACTCTTCCGCGACGACAAGTCATTCCCCCATATCTTCATCACTGAAGAGCACGACTTCCCGCAAGTCTCCAAACATCGCGGCGCGCGAACCAAGCGCGGACGGTATTTCGGCCCGTTTGCCTCCGCCGGTGCCGTCAACCGCACGCTGACGGCGCTGCAGCGGGCATTCCTTTTGCGCAACTGTTCGGACGCCGTATTCGCAAGCCGGACCCGGCCCTGCTTGCAGTACCAGATCAAACGCTGCAGCGCGCCCTGTGTCGGGCGCATAGGCAAGACGGACTACGCCGCGCTGACCGCCCAGGCCTACAGTTTTCTCGAGGGTCGCAGCCACGAAGTTCAGGCCGCTCTGGCTCGACAAATGGACGCAGCAAGCTCGTCGCTCGAGTTCGAAACCGCCGCGGCGGTTCGCGATCGCATTCGGGCGCTGGCGCATGTGCAAGCACGCCAAGACATCAACATTTCCGGCATCAAGGACGCCGACGTCATCGCCGTGTACCAACGGGGCGGTCATTCATGCGTCCAAGCGTTCATCTTCCGTGGCGGCTGCAACTTCGGCAACCACGCCTATTTTCCCAGCCATGACCGTAACCTTGGCCCTGAGGACGTGCTGGGCGCCTTCCTAGGTCAGTTTTACGAGAATAAGGCGCCGCCACCGCTGGTGTTGGTGAGTCATGAGCCAACGGAGCGGCAGCTCATCGCCGAAGCCCTCTCACTGCGTGCCGACCGCAACGTTGTCATTGCGGTGCCGAAACGGGGTGTCAAACGTAAACCGGTGGTTCATGCCCTAACCAACGCGCGCGAGGCTTTGGCGCGGCGCCTATCGGAAAGCGCGTCGCAGCGTAAACTTCTTGAAGAGCTCGCGGCGGCACTGCGTCTGGAAGCCCCACCCGAGCGCATCGAAGTCTATGACAACAGCCATATACAGGGAAGCGATGCGGTTGGCGCTATGATCGTTGCCGGTGCCGAGGGTTTCATGAAATCGGCCTACCGCAAATTTACGATCCGCACCCTCGGCGGCGACGGCGGGCCATCGGGGGGAGACGATTATGCGATGATGCGAGAAGTCCTGGCCCGGCGCTTCCAACGTGCGCTCAAAGAGGATCCCGATCGTGGCGAGGGGATGTGGCCAGACCTTGTGATAATCGACGGCGGCAAAGGCCAATTATCGATTGCCGAGCAGGTCCTGACCGACCTCGGGATCGACGATGTAGCGCTGCTCGGGATTGCTAAAGGGCCTGACAGAAACGCCGGCCGTGAACGGCTATATATGTCGAAGCGTCCCGGCTTCTCTCTGGACCGGCGCGATCCCGTGCTCTATTTTTTGCAGCGCCTGAGAGACGAGGCGCATCGGTTCGCGATCGGCACCCATCGTGCCCGCCGCTCGAAGGGCCTGACACGGTCGCCCCTCGACGAGGTTCCGGGCATCGGCGCAGTCCGCAAACGGGCGCTGTTACAGCATTTCGGGTCGGCCCGCACGGTTTCCCGCGCCGGACTTGCGGACCTTGAAGCGGTGGACGGCGTAAGCACCACGGTCGCGAGGAAGATCTATAATTTCTTTCACGACGACGGATAGGATGTTCAAACGCGAAGGACCAGCGGCCTTACCACGTGCCACAGTCCAGATAGCGGCCCAGATTCCAGCAATGAGAAGGTAAAAAGCACGTGCTGACCAGTCTGCCGAACTTGCTCACCGTCTCACGGATCCTCGTGATTCCGCCGATCGTTGCGCTGTTTTGGATCGACGGCGCCGTCGCACGTTGGATCTGCCTCGGCCTCTTCGTCGCTGGGGCGTTGACCGATATCCTGGATGGTTACGCGGCCCGTTCAATGGGCCAGATCTCCAAGTTTGGCCGCTTCCTCGACCCAATCGCCGACAAGCTCCTGGTCGGCTC
>CAZCVU010000019.1:9360-16087 GCA_964501745.1 uncultured Flavobacteriales bacterium
CGGTCCCGTCGGGATTGGTCTGGCGGTAGCCGGAAAGCTGCTGGGTGGGCTCTTCGGGCCGAGCCTGGAAGAGCTGAAGTCGAAGGCGACCACGGGCTTCCGGGACCAGCTCGGTGAGGTGAGCGACCGGCTCTATGGCTTTGCAATCCTACCGGGGCTGGTCATCCTGTGCCGGGAGATTCTGGTATCCGGCCTGCGGGAATTTCTTGCCGAAGTGAAAATCCACATGCCGGTGAGCCGCCTTGCCAAATGGAAGACGGCGATCCAGATGACCGCACTTGGCTTTTTGATCGTCGGTGACGCAGGGCCAGAGATCCTGCCAACGGTATTGATCGGCGAGATACTGCTGTGGGCAGCCGCGCTCTTGACGTTGATTACTGGCTACGATTATCTGCGCGCCGGTCTCGCACACGTCACTGACGCCACGCCGCCTGCCCAGAGCAAGCCGCGCGGCAAGGTCGAAAAGGCCGGCAGTGCCAGAGCGGCAGGCGGCGCGAATTGATCCCTGAACTGCGACCCTACGGCAGCGTCGCGATATCTATACAGGACAGCCCATGAAGATCTTAGGCATTGCAGGTTGGCGCGGCAGCGGCAAAACGAGGTTGGTGACGCGGCTCTTACGCGAACTGGTCGCCCGCGAGATCACCATCTCAACAATGAAGCACGCGCACCATCACTTCGACGTCGATCAACCAGGCAAGGATTCCTATGAGCACCGCAACGCCGGGGCAACCGAGGTCCTGGTAACTTCTTCCAATCGCTGGGCCTTGATGCACGAGCACCGAGGCGACCCCGAGGCTACCTTTGACTCGCTACTGCCGCGCATGCATTCGGTCGACTTGCTGCTGGTGGAGGGATTCAAGGAATACGCCCACGACAAGATCGAAGTGCACCGACCCTCGGTCGGCAAGCCGCTTCTTTGCCCGAACGACCCGCATATTATTGCCGTCGCCAGCGACACCGCCCTCAGCGGGCTGGCCATTCCGGTGCTTTCACTTGACGATATTGCCGCTATCGCCGATTTCATTGTCGAGCGGTGCGGATTTGAGCGCGACTAGGGTCGCATCTAGGGGACATAGAAGGAGTGGCTCAGCTTTCCGACGACTGTTTTGCGTTTGGCGGCCGGCTGATGACGACTGCCGAGGCGCTCGCGCTGCTCGAGGAGCGCACCGAGCTGGTGGTCGAGCAGGCACGGACAACGCTGCCGAACGCTGTTGGCCGAATTCTGGCCGAAGACATCGTTGCGGCCTCCAACGTGCCGCCCCACGATAATTCCGCCGTTGATGGCTACGCGGTCTTCTTCAACGACCTCGACGGCAGTCGGGAGACGCATCTACCGGTAACCGGCCGGGTCACCGCCGGACATCCGCTTGGACGCGAGGCGCAAGCTGGCGAAGCGATCCGCATCTTCACCGGGGCCGTGATGCCGCAAGGCCCCGACACCGTCATGATGCAGGAGGATTGCCGCGAAGAAGATGGCGAGGTGATTATCTCACCGGGCATCAAACAGGGTGCCAACATGCGCCGCGCCGGCGAAGACGTTGGCCGCGGCGATACGGTGCTGCGACGCGGCCAAAGACTCCGGCCGCAGGATCTCGGACTCGCGGCTTCGATCGGCCGCACGCGCCTGCAGGTCTATGCGCCGCTCCATGTCGCCGTCTTCTCGACCGGCGACGAGCTGCGCAAGCCCGGCGCAAAGCTTCCGGCCGGCTGCATTTACGACGCCAACCGCTACACCCTGATCGCCGCGTTGAAGCAGCTAGGGTGCCGGGTAACAGATATGGGCATCATCGCCGATCAACCGCAGGCGGTCCGTCAGGCGCTTGCCGAAGCGGCAGGCAGCCATCAGTTGCTGATTACCTCGGGCGGCGTATCCGTCGGCGACGAGGATCATGTCTGCGATGCAGTGGAGTCTTTGGGAAAACTGCATTTTTGGCGGCTTGCAATCCGTCCGGGCCGGCCCGTCGCCCTCGGTCAGGTGGGAACGACACCCTTCATCGGACTGCCCGGCAACCCCGTGGCCGTGATGGTTACCTTTCTCCTGATTGCACGCCCCTTGATCCTGCAGCTTAGCGGCGCCACCGACATCGCCCCGACACATTATAAAGTGCGTGCAGGTTTCGACTACAAGAAGAAGAAGGATCGCCGCGAGTTCCTTCGCGCGCGTCTTCAGATTGAGCCTGATGGCACACCCATCGCACAAAAATTCCCACGCGACGGCGCGGGCATCCTCTCCTCGCTGGTAGAGTCCGATGGTCTCGTCGAGTTACCCGAGGAGATGACACTTCTGGCAGCGGGAAGCCTGGTCGATTTCATGCCGTTCAACGAGTTCAGCCGGTGAAGATCCTTTATTTCGCATGGCTTCGGTTGCGGACCGGTGTCGGCGAGGAGGACGTCGAGTTGCCGAGCAGTGTTACCGATGTGGCAAGGCTGATCGAATGGCTGAAGACGCGCGGGCCGGGCTACGAAGAAGCATTGCAGGACATCTCCGCCCTGCGTGTCGCCGTCAATCAGGAATTCGCGGAATTTGCAACGCCGGTCGGACCGGATGACGAAGTCGCGCTGTTTCCACCCATGACCGGCGGATAATAAGGAACGGGGTCCAGGAAGATGGCCGTGCGGGTACAGTCCGAGCCGTTTGACGCCGGCAACGAGCTGGCGATCTTCCTGACAGGCAGACAGGACAGTGGCGGCGTCGCAAGCTTCACCGGCATCGTCCGTGACCACAATGCCGAAGGTCGAATTTCGGCCATGACTCTCGAACACTACCCGGGCATGACCGAGGGTATGCTCGAGCGCATCGAGGGTGAGGCACGGCGGCGCTGGCAACTCGACGACAGCCTGATTATCCATCGCTTCGGGCGCCTGCAGCCCGGCGAATCTATTGTCCTCGTCATCACCGCCAGTGCGCACCGCAGGGCCGCCTTCGAGGCCTGCGAGTTCCTGATCGATTGGCTTAAGACCAAGGCGCCATTCTGGAAGCAGGAGGAGATGGCAAGCGGGGAAACCCTTTGGGTCGAGGCGCAGGCCAGCGATGACGAAGCCGCAGCCCGCTGGACGCCGCGGCCCGGCAAGCGGGCCACAGACTAACCTAGCTTTATGGAGGCGAAATGAACCGCCAATTCAATCCGTCGACCATGCCGCCACCGGGCGGTAACTACTCGCATGGCTGCGAAGTTCCGCCGGGCGCTCGGGGACTTGTGGTCGCTGGACAAATCGGGATCAAACCAGACGGTACGCTGGCCGATTCTGTCGACGGCAAATGCGAATGGGCATTTCGAAACATCCTTGGCGTGTTGGAGGCGGCGGATATGGGGCCGCAGGACATAACCAAGCTGACCACTTATGTGACCGATCGCAGCATTGGACAGGCCTTCGCTGACGCGCGCGCCAAGGTCTTGGGCGACGTGAAGCCGCCGAGCACCTTCGTCGTCGTCGCCGGTCTGGGCCAGCCGAGCTGGCTGATCGAGATTGAGGCCACTGCGGCCCGCTCGCCCTAGCGCATGCCCGAAAGGTTGGCGATTAGAGCCTCCTTGTGCAGGGCAACTTCCTCGGCAATCTTGTGGGCCTTGTCGGTATCTGGGTCGCAGCATCTGCTCGCAACACGAACAAAACGCTCCTGCTCCTCCAGAATGGCCTCAATGATGGCCCGCTCGATCGTCTGGACGGTCTGCTTTGTCTGATCTTCTGACGGCGAGGCCGCAAGCGAAGCCAGAACCTCGCTGGCGGCCTTTTCGGCATTGCTCCTAATCGTCATCTTCTCCATGCTCCCAGAGTTTGTCCCGCGCGTGTTGCAACGCTAGCACGGCCACTCTCGCAGGCCTACGACCTAGGCGCGGGTATGGCCCCTCGACACTATGCGGCGCTGGTACTGACCAACGCCGTCTTGCTGTCCTGCCGGCGCACCTCGATGTCGTAGCCGTCGCTAAGTTGCTGCGTCATCAGACCGGGCGTGAATCTATGCTCGTCGATTTCCGAGACCGGCGTGACTTCAGCCGCCGTCCCAGCAAGAAACACTTCCTGGGCCGTCGCCAGTTCGGCCGGTTCGATGTGTCGTTCGACCACCTCAATATCTCCGGCCCGCGCCAGCTCGATGATTGTCCTTCGCGTAATCCCGTCGAGGAAGCAATCAGGTATCGGCGTGTGGAGCTTGCCATCGATCACGAGAAAGATATTGGCGCCGGTCCCCTCGGCCACCAGACCTCGATAGTCGAGCATCAGGGCGTCGGCGTAGCCGGCCGTCTCGGCCGCGTGCTTTGCGAGCGTACCCGTCATGTAGAGGCCGGCGGCCTTGGCGTGGACCGGCTCGGTGTCCGGGGCGGGCCGCCGCCACCGCGAGGTCTGCATGCGTATGCCCCTCATGCGCGCCTCCGGCTCGAAGTAGGCGGGCCATTCCCAGGCGGCGATCGAAACGTGAACCTTCGCTTGCTGAGCCGAGATACCCATGACTTCAGAGCCGCGCCAGGCGATCGGGCGAACGTAGCCATCGGCGATGCCAGCCGCAGCGACAACCTGATCGCAGGCGCGGCAGAGCTGATCCACAGAGTAGGGAATCTCGAAGTCGAGAATTCGCGCCGACTGCACGAGTCGCTGCGAATGTTCTGCGAGCCTGAAGATCTGTCCGCCGTAAACGCGCTCACCTTCGAACACGGCGGATGCGTAATGTAGGCCGTGGCTCAGCACATGCAGCTTGGCATCCCGCCAAGCTACCATCTGCCCATCGAGCCACATCTCGCCGCTGCGGTCATCGAACGCCGTCATCGCGATGGCCTTCCAAAACGCCTACTGCCGAAGATACGCGGTAGTTCCTCCTCGCTCGGTTCTCAGAACATCTTGTCCAGCATCGACCTGCGTCGCCGCACAAGATTCTGAGATACAGAGGTTGCGTGGCGTAACATTCGCCTTCATATAAGTCAATGACACTGACATAAATTGATCGGCCTAGCCATGAGCGACAACAAACCACCCGCCCGGTCGCAACCGAAACTTCACGCAAACCCGCTGTTCTTGCGGGAAGAGGAACTGCGGCAGGGCATCGAGATGCTGTTTCACGCCTACCGTGATTTCACCGCCGAACCCGACGCAATGCTGGCGCACTACAGTTTCGGACGGGCACATCACCGCGTTATCTACTTTGTAGGCCGCTATCCAGGCATCACGGTGTCGGCGCTCCTCGATATCCTCAAAATAACAAAACAGAGCCTCAGCCGCGTCTTGAGTCAGCTGCTAAATCGAGGCCTGATCGAACAGAAGCCGGGCCAACGGGATCGCCGCCAACGCTTGCTTTACCTTACCGAAAACGGCTTGGAGCTGGAACGCCAACTGACGGCAAACCAGCGCGCATTGTTGGCGCGTGCCTATCGCGAGGCGGGTGCGGACGCAGTTGAGGGATTTCGAAAGGTCATGTTGGGCATGATGTCGGATGAAAAGGACCGATCGAAATTCGCTTGAGTGCACTGTGGTGGCCGCTCCACGGAAGTATTTTGTACGGCTAGGCAGACCAGTGGGACGATCGGTATAATTCATGATCATGAGTGACACCCCCCTTGCTGGGGAATTCCCGCACATCCTGGTGGTTGATGACGACAACCGGCTAAGGGAGTTATTGCGCCGTTATCTGGCTGACAACGGCTTCCGGGTCACCGTCGCCTCGGACGCTGCCGAAGCGCGCGAGCAGCTCGGAAGCATTGTCTTCGATCTGATCGTGATGGATGTGATGATGCCAGGGGAAAGCGGTCTGGTACTGACCGACAGTCTTCGCCAGAAGAGTACGGTGCCAATCCTGATGCTTACTGCGATGGGGGGAACGGAACATCGCATCAACGGACTGGAGGTCGGTGCCGACGACTATCTGGCGAAACCGTTCGAGCCGCGCGAATTGGTCCTGAGGATCCGCACCATTCTGCGCCGCGCTGAGCAGGCGGAGGCTACGCCTCCAGGTTTACAGATCGGCCCGTGCACCTTTGACCTGCTCCGGGAAACGCTGTTTCGCGGCAATGTGGCCGTTCGTCTGACGACCGCGGAGGCGAATTTGCTGAAGGCGCTGGCGCTTAGGCCCGGTCATGTTTGCAGCCGAGTCGAACTGGCGGAGGCCTGCGGGCTTGAAGGCAGCGATCGCAGCATCGACGTGCAGGTGACACGGCTGCGCAAGAAGATCGAGCCGGACCCCAAAATGCCGCGCTACCTGCAGACCGTCCGTGGGCACGGCTACGTGCTTCGACCGGACTAGGGCGATCATGACGCCCCGCATTTGGATCAAGAGGTTCCTGCCGCGCACGCTGTTCGGACGCGCCCTGATGATCATCGTCATGCCATTGATCCTGCTGCAGATTGTCACAACACAGGTATTCTACGATCGTCATTGGGACACCATTACCTGGCGGCTGGCCTCTGCGATCGCAGGCGATATCGCGGTTGCGGTCGATGCCCTGCGGCGTAATCCTGAAGTATCCGAACGGGCAGAAATCTTCAATGCCGCGCACCGGCATCTAGGTTTGCAGATGACGCTAATTCCCGGCGAGATCCTCCCGAACGAGCCGGTGCATGATAGCGGCCTGCTCGACCGGATGTTGATGCGCGCCATGGATGAACAGGTACGCCGGCCTTACCGACTCGATACCTCCGCATACAAGACGCAGGTCGTGATTGACGTTCAGCTGCCGGAGGCGGTCCTGAGAGTCGTCGCGCCGGGCAAGAGATTGTTCAGTTCGACGACGTATATCTTTAT
>CAZCVU010000020.1:0-4927 GCA_964501745.1 uncultured Flavobacteriales bacterium
GTCGGATCGGGCGGACGCGAACATGCCCTTTGCTGGTCGATTGCCGCCTCACCACTCGCCGATACGGTCTTTTGCGCGCCGGGCAACGCCGGCATCGCCGAGCAGGCGCGCTGCGTGCCGACCAAGGCGGACGATATCGAAGGCTTAGTGAGATTTGCCAGAGACGAGGCGATCGATTTCGTCATTGTTGGCCCGGAAGTCGCCCTCGTTGCCGGGCTTGTCGACCAACTCCACGAGGCTGGCGTAAAAGCCTTCGGTCCCTCCCAGGCAGCGGCCAGGCTCGAGGGCTCAAAGGGCTTCATGAAGGACCTTTGCGCGGCCCACGACATTCCAACTGCAGCCTACGGCCGGTTTAGCGACGCCGACACGGCACGTGATTTCATCAACGACCGGGGTGCACCTATCGTCGTCAAGGTTGACGGTCTGGCCGCGGGAAAGGGCGTAACCGTTGCGCAGACGGTCGACGAGGCCATTGCTGCCGTCGATGCAGCGATTGTCGACGGACAGTTTGGCAGCGCCGGTAGTGAGCTTGTGGTCGAGGAATTCCTAGACGGTGAGGAGGTGAGCTTCTTTGCGCTTTCCGACGGCAAAACGGCGCTTCCACTGGCCTCCGCACAGGATCACAAGGCCGCACATGACGGCGACAAAGGTCCCAATACAGGCGGTATGGGCGCCTATTCGCCGGCGCCGGTGATGTCGGAAACGCTTGCCGAGGATTGTATGGCGCGCTTCATCCGGCCGACCATCACGGCCTTGGCAGAAGCCGGCACGCCTTACAAAGGCGTACTCTACGCAGGCGTGATATTGACCGCTGATGGCCCGAAGCTGCTCGAATACAACGTACGTTTCGGCGATCCCGAATGTCAGGTCCTTTGCCTGCGACTGATGTCTGACCTTCTGCCGGCACTTGTCGCAACCCATGACGGCCTGCTCGACAAGATTCACCTGCGCTGGCACGAGGAGGCAGCGCTTACCGTCGTGATGGCCAGCAAAGGTTATCCCGGAGCGTACGAAACGGGCTCCAAAATTCGCGGTCTGGCAGCGGCAGCGGCTGCCGGCAGTGAGGGGGATGTTGTCATCTTCCATGCCGGCACCAAACGCGACGAGGGCGGCCAACTCCTCGCCAATGGCGGCCGCGTACTTAATGTGACTGCGCGCGGCAAGACGGTCGGCAGTGCCCAGACCCTGGCCTACAAGGCGCTGGATCTGATCGATTGGCCGCAGGGATTCTGCCGCCGCGATATCGGCTGGCGCGCCGCAGGCTCCAGGGCAAATTGATATAGCTCATTGTTGCGAAGCGCGCCGTTCCATAACAATAGTCGCGCAATTCTGCGAGTGAATCAGCGAGGTGGCGTGAATCCGAGCAGATCAAATCTTCAATACAGGAGGTGGCATGGCGGTACCGATTGAGATCGTGTTCGAAGGGATGGCGCCATCGGATGCCGTTCGCGCGAGGATCGAACGCGAGGCCGAAAAACTCGAACAATTTCATAATCGAATAACCGCATGCCGAGTTGCCTTTCAGGCGCCGCGACACCACCACAAGAAAGGTGGTCTGTTTGAAACCCGGATTCACATCGTGCTCCCTGGCCACAGCGAGATCGCCGTACGGCGAAGCCCCTCAAAACGCCAGGCCCACGAAGATCCTTACGTTTGCATTCGCGACGCGTTCAACGCCGCCCGGCGGCTCTTGCAGGACAAGACCCGCAAGATGGACGGCAAAGTGAAGGCGCACGAAGCGCCGCCGCAGGGCCGCGTCGCCCGACTCTTCCCGGAGGACGGATACGGGTTCATCACCACTTCGGACAATGAAGAGGTCTACTTTCACCGCAACAGCGTATCAGGGAATGGCTTTAGCGAACTGAAAGTAGGTATGGAAGTGCGGTTCGCACATTCGATGGGAGATAAGGGACCGCAGGCAACCGGTGTGCATCCGGTCGGTAAGCACCACCCTGCCTGAAACGAGCGGAACTCAGCTGATCTGCGCCCGGCGTAAGCCGGCAAAGAACTGGCGCAACAGCTCTTCGGAGCGCTGCGCGTCAATGCCGCCGTAAACCTCCGGCGCATGGTGGCAGGTCGACTGCGCGAAGATACGCGCGCCATGCTCGACACCCCCGCCCTTGGCGTCAGACGCACCAAAGTAAAGCCGGCGAATACGGGCAAGGGATACCGCGGCTGCGCACATCGCGCATGGCTCCAAGGTGACGTATAGGTCGCAGTCGACGAGGCGAGGCGTTTGCTTGATGCGCATGGCCTCCCGCAGAGCCAGCATTTCCGCATGCGCCAAAGGATCGCCAAGCTCTTCGACGCGGTTGTGGGCACATGCCAGCAGATCGCCGTTGACGCCGTCTACGACGACCGCACCAACCGGGACTTCGCCGCATGCCGCAGCCGCTTCCGCGGCTTCAAGCGCAGCCGACATATACCCTCCAGCGGTCTCGGCGTCTCGGTCCGTCATCTCGGCAACTTGATCCCGCATGCCGGTAGCGTCAAGCAGCCACCGTCGTTGCCGGGCATGATCCGCAATCGTACAGTTGCAGTCATGACTGGCGGGAAGAAGGTAGCCGCGGATACCGGGGATCGCATTGCCAAGGTGATTGCACGTGCCGGCGTCTGCTCGCGACGCGAGGCCGAGCGCCTGATCGCAGACGGCCGCGTCGCACTCAACGGCCAGGTCCTCGACTCGCCGGCAGTCAAGGTTGCGTCACACGACAAGGTCACCGTTGACGGTAGCCTTATCGGCAAACCGACTCCGACACGCCTGTGGCGTTATCACAAACCGCCGGGGCTTGTCACAACGACCCGGGACGAAAAAGGCCGTGCGACCGTCTTCGACCGCCTGCCGGACGACCTGCCGCGCGTTATCACTGTCGGACGCCTCGACCTCAACTCCGAAGGCCTGTTGTTGCTCACCAATGATGGCGCGCTGGCACGCCAGCTCGAATTGCCGAAGACAGGTTGGGTGAGGCGCTATCGAGTCCGCGTTCGGGGTCGGATCGATGCAGCGAAACTAGTGACGCTCGGTGATGGTATTACAATCGACGGGGCTCGTTACGGCCCGATCAAGGCCGGGTTGGAACACCAGGCACGCAGCAACGCCTGGCTGTCGATCGCCCTTCGAGAAGGCCGTAACCGTGAAGTTCGCAAGCTCTGCGAGCATTTCGGCTGGCCGGTTACCCGGCTTATCCGCGTCAGCTTTGGGCCGTTTCAGCTTGGGCGCCTGCCTCGCGGCGGCGTGGCTGAAGTGCCAGCGCGCGTCATCCGACAGCAGTTAGGCGGTGAGGACATTCCTGCCGAGGCCGATCATGCGAATCATCGCCGGCAAACATAGGGGACGGAAACTCGGGGCGCCGGCCGGACAGACGCTGCGCCCGAGTTCGGACCGGTTACGCCAGGCATTGTTCAACATTCTGCAGCACGGCAAGCATGGCGTCGAGATTGACGGTGCTATCGTCGTCGACGCGTTTGCCGGGACTGGTGCGATCGGCCTTGAAGCCCTGAGTCGCGGTGCTGGGCACGTCGTATTTATCGAGAGCGAGCGGACGGCACTCGAACTGTTGCGGAAGAACGTGGCGCTTTGCAGTGAGAGTGAACATGCCGATATCCTCCGGGCCGACGCAACCGACCCGCCACCGGCCCGCGTTGCCTGCGATCTCGCGTTTCTTGATCCGCCCTACGGCAGGGAGTTGGCACCGACGGCGCTTTCTGCGCTGACCCAAAAGGGTTGGTTCAAAGACGACGCGCTTTGCATCGTCGAGCTTGCAGCCGCGGAACAATTGGTGCTGCCACTGGGCTTCGTGTTGCTGGACAGCCGCACTTACGGCGCCGCCCAGATCGTCATCCTGCGCTGGCACGACACCGACGAGCCGGAGTTGCCAGTGCCGTCGCTAGAGCAAAGCTAGCGGACACGGCAAGGGACGTGGTCATGGCGACCGCAGAATGATTGGCCGCAGCACCAGCGCTGCCGACTATCGTCTGCCAAACAGGCGCTCGATATCGGCCAGCTTGAGTTCGACGTAGGTCGGCCGGCCGTGATTGCATTGGCCAGAGTGCGGCGTCACCTCCATTTGGCGAAGCAAGGCGTTCATTTCATCGACGTTGAGCCGCCGACCGGCTCGGACCGAGCCATGACACGCCATCATCGAACACACTTCCTGCAGCTTCTCAGACAAGGCTAAGGTCTCGCCAAGCTCAGCGAGTTCGTCCGCCATATCGCGCACCAGCGCCTGCACGTCAGTCTCGCCGAGGAGCGCGGGAACTTCCCGTACAACGACGGCACCGGATCCGAAGGCCTCCAACACGAGGCCCAGTTCGGCCAACTCGTCCTTTCGACGCTCCAGACGCTGTGCCGACTCCTCGTCAAGTTCGACGACCTCCGGAAGCAACAACCCCTGCTTCGCCACACCGCTTTCGCCCAAGGCCTTCTTCATGCGCTCATAGACCAAGCGCTCGTGGGCCGCATGTTGATCGACCACGACCATGCCATCAGCGGTCTGGGCAACCACGTAGGTTTCGTGAAGCTGCGCCCGCGCAGCGCCCAGCGGATACTTCGTGGCATCGTCCCGATCCTGTTCCACATCGGCGCCGGCGTCCGCCGCACGCGCAGAAGGCGCGAGAAGGTCGTGCTTCGCCTCGTCCAATGGCGCCTGGAAAGCCTGCGCCTGATCTGCAAGGCCGCGCGCAGGATGTGCCGGCGCGCGCGAATAGGGAGTCAGCGTCCTATTCTGCGTCGACGTTTCCGGCCGCATTGCGCCTAGGGCTGCGGCCGCGACGGTGGTCGATGCTCGATGCCCGGCCTCAGCCAATGCGTGCCGCAGAGCCCCGACGATAAGCCCGCGCACCAAACCCGTATCCCGAAACCGCACTTCGGCCTTGGTTGGGTGGACGTTGATGTCGACCCAAGCCGGATCAACCTCGAGAAAAAGAG
>CAZCVU010000020.1:4937-6287 GCA_964501745.1 uncultured Flavobacteriales bacterium
GACCGGATGACGGTCTCGCGCAAGGAAATCCGCATAGGCACCGCGAATAGCACCCAACAACAGTTTGTCGCGGACCGGTCGACCGTTGACGAACAGATACTGCTTCGCCGCATTGGCACGATTCAGGGTCGGCAGGCCAGCGTATCCCGTAAGCCTCAGTCCTTCCCGCTCGGCCGCTATCTCAATTGCATTTTCGGAGAATTCGCGGCCCATGATCTGTCCTAACCGCGATAGCTGAGCCTCTATCAAGTCCGCCTCGACGGCGGCAAGGACCAAACGGTCTCGCCGGCCGTCGTTGACCGAGAAGGCAACGCCGGGCGAAGCCATGGCAAGGCGGGTTACTGCTTCGATTACCTGCGACGTCTCGGTACGCTCCGTGCGGAGAAATTTGAGGCGTGCCGGCGTCGCAAAAAACAAATCACGCACTTCGACACGCGTGCCGCTCGCCTGCGCCGCCGGCGCCGGATCGCCGACCACTCCCGCAATCACCGAGAGCTGCCAGGCCGTGTCCGAATCCGCGACCCTGCTTGTGATCGCCATTCGGCTTACCGCGCCAATCGATGGCAGCGCCTCGCCACGAAATCCGAGTGTCGAAATCAAGACGAGATCGTCGTCCGGCAGCTTGGACGTCGCGTGGCGTTCGATCGCCAGCGCCAACTCCTCTCGACGCATCCCGGCGCCGTCGTCGGTGACCTGGATCAACGACTTGCCACCGTCGCGCAAAGCGACCTCGACATGCGTCGCACCCGCATCCAGGCTGTTTTCGACAAGCTCCTTTACCGCCGCCGCGGGACGTTCGATCACCTCGCCCGCGGCAATGCGGTTTACAACTGTCTCCGGCAGACGGCGGATCGTCATGACGCCACGCCTTCCGACTCCTTCAGATGCCGGCGAACCAACGCTTTACCCTCCTCGACTGCTGGCTGATCGAACGGATTGACGCCGATCAGGCCGGCGGCAATGACGGTTTCGAGCATGAAGTGCATCATCAGCGCCCCGAGCGCCGCCTCGTTCGTTTGCTCCAGACGGATCGTGCGGACCGGCCGGTCGTGACAAGCAAGGGTTTCCACCGTAGCCCTGGCGCTGACATCCACCAGATCCCCGAGACAATGGCCCGCGAGATAGGATATCCGTTGGTCTTCCGCAAGTGCGGGATCAAAACGCGCGCCATCGCCAGCCATGGGACCAACCAGGATGGTGACGAACTTATCGGCCGGACCGTCGAGATAGAGTTGCAACTGGCTGTGCTGATCGACAGGCCCAAGAGCCGCGATCGGGGTTGTTCCTTCGCCACTCTTTCCCAGGCTTTCGGCCCAAAGCTGTCGATGCCAGTGCGCAAAATCTGCTAAC
>CAZCVU010000020.1:6297-16062 GCA_964501745.1 uncultured Flavobacteriales bacterium
ATGACGGTGTTCTTGATGCCAAGCCCCCGCTCAAGCGCGACCGAGATCGCGGCACCGGCTGCCGGTGGGTTGCTCCCGCCCGAGCCGTTGCTGAACGCCGCGTCGAGCGATGCTCTGGCGCCCGCCAGCACGGCCGTCGCATCAAGGCCTGCGATCATCGCCGGCAGGAGACCAACAATCGACAGGGCGGCGTAGCGCCCGCCGAGCGATGGGTTGTGGTTCAACGTTGGGATATGGCAACGCTCAGCCAAACCGCGCAAGGGATTGTCGCCCGGTTCAGTGATCACCGTCATGCGATCACCAAGACCCTCTTCGCCGAAGGTCGACCGCAGGCGCTCCAGCGTGACCAATACTTGTGCCAACGTCTCCGCTGTCTCGCCGGATTTGGAAATCACAATGAACCCGGTTTTCGAAAGCTCGAGCCGGGTAAACAGCCTGGCAAGCGTATGCGGATCAATACTGTCGACGAAATGAAGCTGCGGCGCCTCGCTGCTGGCGATTGCACAAAGGGCACGGCCGCCAAGGCTCGAGCCACCCGTTCCGAACACCACGACATCTTCGAACTGTTCCTGGTGACGTCGCGCCAGATCCTTTGTGGCCTCAAGCTCATCGCGCTGCAATGCCAGATCGAGGAAGGCAACGTCGCGTTGCGCGGCCTCCTCGCCAAGCGTCTTTAGCTGCTGCAGCGCGGCGTCCAGCAGGTCGTCATACGACTCCCTCAGCGCTACCCCTCCGGCAGCTGGGAAGCAGGACTCGATCGATTGGTGATAGATCATTGGCGCGGGACAATTCTGACCCAGCACCCCGTCGCGTGCAACCGCGCACCCGAAGATTCACAAAGTTTGGCCTTAGCCTTCGATGCCCGGCGCCTCCGCCGTCGCTTCAATGCCTTGTGGTCTGCCAACCACAACAATTGTCAGCTTCGTGGAATCGAGGAGCCGACGTGCCACGCGCTTCACATCTTCGCGTTCGACAGCAGTGATGTAGTCGTTGCGGCGGTCGAGATAGTCGATCCCGAGATCGTTGTACTGCATGCCAACCAGCATACGAGCCATCTGTCCCGTATTATCGAAACTGAGCGGCCATGAGCCGGTGAGATAGCGCGTCGCGTCATCAAGTTCCTGCTGACTTACACCGTCGTCACGCATCCGCCGCCATTCTGCCAGGACCACTGCCAGCGACTCACCGGCGCGGGCGTTGACCGTTGACAGGCCGCCGGCGATCAACGCACCAGCGTCGAGCGGGTTCATATAGCTGTATACGGAATAGGCAAGGCCTCGTTTCTCGCGGACTTCCTCGTAAAGCCGCGACGCGAATCCGCCACCGCCGAGGATATAGTTCATGACATAGGCGGTGTAATACTCCGGATCGTCGCGTGCCAATCCGGGCTGGCTGAAGGTAATGACGGACTGCGGTACGTCCTTCTCGATGATGAAGGTTTGCCCCTTTTCTGCCGGTTGCGCTTTCTCCAGTCGCGGCGCTGACGCGGTATCGGGCAGATCGCCGAAGGCCTTGTCCAGCATTGGCGCCAACTCCTCGGCCGAGATGTCACCTACGACACCGACGATCAACGTATTCTTTGCGAGGCGTCGGGCAACAAAAGCGCGAATGTCATCGACGGTAATTGCCGCGACCGATTTTTCGGTTCCTCGTGTGGGTCGTCCATAGGGATGATCGGCGAACACCGTACGCCAAAGGATACGACTTGCGAGCCGATCCGGATCGCTCGCTCGGCGGAGAATCGAGGTCGTGATCTGGCGCCGGATTCGCTCTACGGGCTCCGCATCGAAGCGTGGCTGAGTAACGGCGAGTCGGAGCAGATCGATGGCCTTGCCACGGTGGCGGTTAAGCGTCTTCAGACTGCCGCGAAACGTATCGAGCCCGGCCGAAAAACTGAGCGAAACCGAAAGCTCGTAAAGCTGGCCTTGAAAGGCTTGGCTATCAAGATCACCCGCGCCCTCGTCGAGAACGCTCGCCACTAGGTTGGCGAGACCCGCTTTGCCCTCGGGATCGAGCGCCGCACCACCACGAAACGAGAACTCGATAGAGGTTAGCGGAATCGAATGATCCTCGACCAGCCATGCAACGATACCGCCGGGACTGGTGACCTGCTGCACCGTGACCGCATGCGCCGGCGCGAGCGCGGACATCAAAAGAGCGATCGAAATCGTGGCAATTCGCGGCAGGCGCGATATCAAATGCGGGGAATGCCAATCCACGGTGCTGGTCCTCAAGTTTCCTGTCCCGGCAGCAGCAGCGTCGTCACCGAAGGCCGGCCTGCGAACACGGCGTGCGCCGCCCGCATCACATCATCCGCAGTTACCGCTCCGATGTGCTCGGGCCAAGATTCGACATCTTCGACGCTGCGGCCAATCGCAAGTGCACCCCCTAGCGTGCGGGCCGGCGCGCGGTTCGAATCGCGCGCGAATATCGCATTCGCCTGCAAGCGGGCTACCGCGCGCGCGACTTCCTGGTCGGTGACACCGTCCTTCAAGAGACTTGTGATCTCGGCACCGACCGCTGCCTCCATGGCCGCAATTCCGTCGACGGATCGCGGCGTGGCGGCAAATCCGAAGGTTGTCGGACCGCGGGCGCTAGCCCGATACCAGGCGCCGGCAGACACTGCTATTTGCTGTTCGACGACCAGGGCTTTGTAAAGACGGCTCGTCGAACCACCGCTTAAGATTTCCTCCAGCACCTGTAGTGCATGGACGTTCTCGGAGTCCCCATAGCCATAGCTCGAGGTTAGATATCGCCGTGACCATGAAGGCTGTCGAACCTGTGGATGCCTGAGTTCGACTCGCCGGTCGGTGCGCTGCGGTGGTTCCCGCCACTCCTTGCGCGCTTGAAGCGTACGCGCCGGAATAAGGCCGTAGTACTTCTCCGCAAGCACCCGCGCTTCCGCTACGGTGATGTCGCCCGACATTACAACGACAGCATTATTTGGCGCATACCAGGCGCGATAGAAGTCAACGATTTGCTCGCGCGTGAGACCGCGAATTTCATGCTCCCAGCCAATTATGGGCTTGCGGTAGGGATGGTTCAGGTAGAGCGCCGCCTGCGCCTCTTCGTGTAATTGTGAACTCGGCTCGTTATCGACGCGACTGCGGCGTTCTTCCAGTACGACCTGGCGCTCTGGCTCGATGATTTCATCGGTCAGCACAAGGTTGGTCATACGATCTGCTTCGATCCGCATTACGACCTCCAGCCGATCTCGGGCGATCGACTGAAAGTAAGAGGTCGCATCGGACGTCGTGAACGCGTTTTCGCGGCCGCCATTGCGCGCGACGATAGCCGAGAATTCGCCTGGTGCCAGAGTCTTCGTTCCCTTGAACATCAAATGTTCAAGAAAATGAGCGATGCCGGACTGCCCTGCCGGCTCGTCGAGCGCCCCCACCCGGTAGTAGATCATGTGCGTGACAACGGGCACGCGGTGATTGGATACCACCACGACCTGCATACCATTCGACAGCGAAAACGATTTGGCATCGAAGACCGCCGCCTTCGCGGGCGGCAGCCCTGCCAGCATCGCAAAGAGCACTCCTAGTCCCGCGCCAAGAAGTGCATGGCGTAGCGTCAAGAACGTCATGAGTCTCTTGGGTTTCCTTCCCGGTACCTTGGCATAAGCCGGCGCCAACCTGTGCAGCTACCGCTAGAGATGGCATCGCATCACGCCATCTGCAACAGGTCGCGTCATTCCTCGCGGCAACGTGTTGGGCCTGGTGGCTATAGCCCTCAGAAGAGGCCGGTCTTCTTGCGTTTGATCATCGGCGTCTCGCCTTCGGTCACGGCCTTTCCAAGTGCTGCATTCTCCTGCAGCCGTTTCGCCTCGAGCTTCGGATCTAGGATCACACCGGGCTTCTGTTTCGTACGCCAGAATATCAGCTTCTCAACGAAAGCAACGTCCTCCTGAGCGAGCACAGCGCTCTCTCGATTGACGATGTCTCGGATGTTGCGGTCTGCAGCCAGTGCATTCGACTGCGTCAATAGGGAGATCTCGCCGGCAGACTGGTCGGCAGTTGCGCTGGCCGTCGATGCCCCCGTACCGCTTGTATTCTTTGCCAGAAGGACTTGTTCGGCCTGCTTCCGTGGCGCGGTTTCCTGCGCGCGTGCGGCGCCCGCACTCGGCGGTCGCAACGCGTAGTCGGGCGGCAGGCTGAGCGGCGCCGTGCGGACGACGGTAAATTCGTCGGGCGCCGTTTTACCAAGACCGAGGATATTGCCCGACCGGCCTCCGCACCCCCCCAATATCAAGGAAGCGCTCAAGACAACGGCGGCACATTTCAACGTTGATCGAATTGCCCAAACTCCGGTTGGCTAGAGTGATTTTAGCCCTCTGCTCGACGCCTTGCAAACAAGCCATCGAGAAGGATCAGGAGTACACCGACGGCGATCGCTGAATCCGCGACATTGAATGCCGGCCAATGATAGGCGCCAATATGCAGATCCAAGAAATCTGCGACCGCGCCATACCGCAAACGGTCCACCACGTTGCCGAGTGCACCGCCGATCACGAGACCGATGGCGATGGCAAGTAGCCGCTGTTCGACACGACGCAACCAGAAGAGCAGAAACAAGCTGACCGCAACCGCGAACACCGAAAGCAGAACCGGCGTCCAGGGTGACGTGGAATCGAACAATCCGAAGCTTACGCCGCGGTTCCACACCAGTACGATGTTGAAGATCGGCAGGATCTCAATGGTTTTCGGCGGCGCCATAACCTGCACCAGGATCAGCCATTTCGTCGCCTGATCAATGAGTGCGACGCTGCCGGCGATACCAAGCCCAATGCGCAACATGACGCCTACGATCCTTCGCCGACCTCGATGAACGCTTCGTGCTGCGAGCTTCCTACGCGCATGCTACTCGGCGGCCGGCTGCAGTGCGCGAACCGCCGATACGCAACGTCCGCAGAGGTCCGGCATGTCGGGCTCGGAACCGACCTCCGGCAGGATGCGCCAGCAGCGCTCACACTTATCGCCGGCCGCAGTCTGCACGACGACGCCTACTCCCGATACGTCGTCGAGCACGAACGCGCCGTCAGGAGCAGGACTTTCGACGACCGTTACCGCCGAGGTTACGCCCACTGTCGCTAGATCGACGCCCTCGACCTGCGCGGCGTACTCGGGTGATAGATACACTTCAGGAGCGGCCTGCAGACTCGATCCGAGACGCTTCTCGCCGCGTTCGATTTCCAGCGCACCGGTGATGACGCGTCTGACCTGCCGCACCGACTCCCACTTCTCTGCGAGCATTTCGTTCTGCCAGTCTCCCGGTACCTCCGGGAACTGCCGCAGATGCACACTGGAATCGGGATTGCGCGCCAGCCAGGCCTCTTCCGCCGTGAAGCAAAGAATCGGGGCAAGCCACGCGGTGAGGCAGCCATACAGATGCTCGAGTACGCTCAGCGTGGCGCGACGGAGGGGGTCGTCATGCCGATCGCAATACAGGCAGTCTTTTCGGATGTCGAAGTAGAAGGCCGATAGATCAACGGCACAGAAGTTGTAGAGGGCGCGAAACAGATCATGAAAGTCGTAAGTCTCACAACACTGCCGAACATCGCGGTCGAGTTGCCAAAGCCGGTGCAGCACCCAGCGCTCGAGTTCCGGCATGTCTTGCATTGCAGCAGGCGCAGCATCTCTGTGATCGCCTAGATTGCCGAGCAGATAGCGCAGCGTGTTGCGGAGACGGCGATAGGCGTCGATTTGCTTCTGGACGATCTCAGGACCGATCCTGACGTCTTCGGCATAGTCCGATGCGACCACCCACAGCCGAAGGGTTTCCGCACCATGCTGTTCCACAATCTCCAGCGGCGAAACGATGTTGCCCAGTGACTTCGACATCTTGCGGCCGTCCTCGGCCATCACGAAGCCATGCGTAAGCACGCCCTCATAGGGCGCCGCACCACGCGTGCCGCAAGATTCCAGGATCGAGGACTGAAACCAGCCGCGATGCTGATCGGATCCCTCAAGGTAGAGCGAAGCCGGCCAGGCGAGGTCCTCGCGGTTTTCCAAAACAAAGCTGTGGGTCGCGCCCGAGTCAAACCAGACGTCCACGACATCGGTAACCTGCTCGTAGCGCGCGGTGTCGTAGTCATCTCCGAGAAACCGTGACGGCTCGCTGGCAAACCACGCATCCGCGCCTTCTTCGCGGAATGCGGCGACGACACGGTCGACGACCTTCTGGTCGCGCAGCGGCTCGCCTGTCTCCTTGTCAGCAAACACCGCGATCGGCACGCCCCAGGCACGTTGGCGCGAGATACACCAGTCGGGCCGGCTTTCGATCATCGAGGCCAAGCGGACCTGACCCGACGGCGGAAAGAAGGCGGTCTGCTTGATCGCCTCGAGCACCGTCGAGCGCAAGCCCGTACTCTCCATGGAAATGAACCACTGGTCGGTGTTGCGGAATATTAGCGGCGCCTTCGATCGCCAGGAATGAGGATAGCTGTGGATCAGCCGGCCACTCGCGAGAAGAGCACCCATCCGCTCGAGCGCCGCCACCACCTCGGAATTGGCTTTACCCGTCCTGCCGTCGTCGCGGTAGATAGGCATGCCGGCGAACAGCGGCACATGATCGTAGTAGCGGCCGTCCTCGGATACCGTCTGCGGCACTTCAAGTCCGTGCGACTGGCCCAACACGAAGTCGTCTGCACCATGCCCAGGGGCGATGTGAACCAGACCGCTACCCTGATCCAAAGTAACGAAATCGGCCGCCATCAGCGGCACATCGAACTCGTAGCCGCCGGCTGCATCTCCGCGAAGCGGGTGGGCGCAAACCGTACCAGACAAGTCTCCGCCGGCAACGGACTCGACGACTTCCGCCTGCGTAATGCCGGTCTCCTCCTTCAACGCTTCAAGCCGCGAGGCCGCGACTACCAGTGTTTCGCCGACGCGCAGTGAAGAGCCATCTGCCGCCGCCAAAACCTTAACGATCAAATACTCAAGCTCCGCACCGTAGGCGATACCGCGATTGCCGGGGATGGTCCAAGGTGTCGTCGTCCAAACGACCGCAGACGCCCCCTCAAGTACCGGGCGCGCTGCCGCTACTACTGGAAAGCGCAGCCAAATCGTGGTCGAGCTATGATCGAGATACTCTACTTCCGCTTCGGCCAGCGCGGTCTTCTCGACAACCGACCAAAGCACGGGTTTGGAGCCACGATAGAGGCTACCGTTCATCAGGAACTTGCCGATTTCGGCGGCGATCTGCGCTTCGGCATCGTAAGCCATCGTCGTATAGGGATGATCCCAATCGCCAATCACGCCCAGACGCTCGAATTCCTCACGCTGGACCTTTACCCAATGTTCGGCAAATTCACGGCACTCCCGCCGGAATTCGATGATCGACACCGCGTCCTTGTCTCGGCCCTTGGCGCGGTATTCCTCCTCAATCTTCCATTCGATCGGCAGGCCATGACAGTCCCAGCCAGGGACGTAATTGGCGTCACGTCCCAGCATCTGCTGCGACCTGTTCGTGACGTCCTTGAGGATCTTGTTAAGCGCGGTACCGATATGCAGGTGGCCGTTGGCGTAGGGAGGGCCATCGTGAAGGATAAACTTAGGCCGATCAGCCGCTGCCTCGCGTTGGCGCTCATAGAGTCCCATATCCTTCCACTGCTTAAGCAGCTTCGGCTCAAGCGTCGGCAGACCGGCCTTCATCGGAAATGCGGTCTTCGGCAAGGTAACCGTATCGCGGTAGTCGGCGCTCATCGCTAAACTCTTCGCCCCAAAGGGACATTCCTAGGATTTGACGGAGTCATGCTTCACCCATTGTTCGACGGCACACAGATGGTAAACGGAATCCCGGCGCCTGCGACTACAGGACCGGGCCCATAATTCGTATCGAGCGCGACGTGTGTGCGTCTGGGTGTGCGAACATGGCGCGCATCCTATGGCGTGGTGTCGGAAATGGTCAAGAGGCGCCCGCCTCGCGTGTTCGCAGCAGCCTGCGTGCGGTCTCGCAATCCTCCGCAATCTGCGCGCTTAAGCTATCAAGGCTCTCAAACTTTTGTTCAGGCCGGACAAATTCGATCAGACCGACCCTGAGCTGCTTGCCGTAAAGATCGCCCGAGAAGTCGAAAAGATGGACTTCGAGAAAGGGCGTGGATCCGTCGATCGTCGGCCTAACTCCTAGGTTCGCGACGCCGCTGCGCCAAACCAGATCATCGCCCTCTGCCACGCCGGCCCGTACAGCGTAAACGCCGAAGGTGGGCTGCAGATAATCGTCGAGCCCGATATTCGCGGTCGGGAAGCCAATCTGTACGCCGCGTTGATCGCCACGAAGCACGCGACCTTCGATCTCGAACGGACGGCCGAGCAAGGCGGCTGCATGACCCGGCTTTCCTGCAGTGAGATACTTGCGAACGCGCGTCGACGAATAGATTCCGCCATCGGCCGAAGCAACGGGATCGATCACCATGAGGTCGAAGCCATGCCCGGCCGAAAGTTCCTTCAACAAAGCGACGTTACCCTTCCTGCCATGACCGAACACGAAGTCGTAGCCAACGACCACCTGCGAGGCGGCAAAAGCATCAGCCAGGACTTGCCGCACAAACTTCTCAGCCGGTTTCTTGGAGAGCTGCTGGTCGAAATGAAGCAGCACAAGCAGATCCACGCCCAATGGGGCGAGATAGTGTGCCTTGCTGCGAAACGGCGTGAGATTGAATGGCGGATCCTGTGGCCGGAAAAATCTCCGCGGGTGCGGTTCGAAGGTAATCAGAACCAAAGGGACGCCGGCGGCTTGCGCCGCATGAGACGCCTGCCCGATGACCGCCTGGTGACCGCGGTGCACGCCATCGAAATTGCCGAGCACAACGACACTGCCGCGAAATTCGCGTGGCACGTCTTCATAATGTCGGATGATCTGCATGCTCGGTTCCTGGCGCCGGCCGACCTCGCCGGAACCGCGACCATATAGTGCGATGATGGCAGAATGTATAGCCGCTGGCTTGCTCGATGGTCTACCTGGGATCGATCGGCAGCGCCGCTACAGTACTGATTCCAGCCTCGCTCTCAAAAAGAGAGGCGAACATGAGCAGTTCGGCTTCCCCCCGGGGGCGACCAATCATCTGCATGCCAACCGGCAGTCCATCACCGGTAAAGCCGCAGGGCACCGAGATTGCCGGGCACGCGGTCAGCGAGATTGCATAGGTGAAACCCAGCCAATCGACATAATTGTCGAACTCTTGACCGGCCACTTCGGTAACGTAGCGGATATCGACGTCGAATGGCGGCACGGTAACGGCTGGGCAAAGTAGCAGGTCAACTTCCTCGAAGAACTTGCTGACGCTCAGATACATGGCAGCACGGGCACGTTCGGCCCGACCGATCTCATCGGTGGTCAGCGCCAAACCCTTCTCGATATTCCAGACCATCTCCGGCTTCAGGTCTTCGCGACGTTCGGCGAGCAGTGGTGAAAACTGGGCTGCAAACAGTGCGGCGCGCAGTATCTGAAAAATCTCCGGGGCCTCGGCGAAGTCCAGAGGGCTCTCTTCGACGACAGCTCCGAACGCTTCGAACTGGCGACAGGCGCCAGCGCAGATGTCCGCAACCTCTGCCTCGACCGGCAGGAATCCAAGATCTCGGCTGAAGGCGACGCGACCTGGAGCGGTCGGACGATCCAGGCCGGCGGAAAAAGATCGGGTCGGAGTCGTACTTGCTTCTATTCTTGCCGAGATACCCAAAGCGCACAAAGCTAAATTGATTCGCACACAAATATTTTAGAAAATGCGACCCCTTGGACACATTCCTTAAAAGGCAAGAAAGTATT
>CAZCVU010000021.1:0-10420 GCA_964501745.1 uncultured Flavobacteriales bacterium
CGCCTCGGAAAAGAACAGGCGCGGCTGTTCGATATGATGCAGGACGTCCAGCATAACGATGTTGGCGATACTTCCGTCTCGGAACGGCAATGCTTGAGCGTCCGCAACCGCATCGAGCCACGGTGCAGCCAAGATGTCGATGGCGATAACTTTGTCGGCGTCTTCCCGGAAATGACCGGAGCCCGAACCGACGTCAAGAATCGATCCTGGAACGCAGGCGGCAAGCAGCCGGCGATGGTAGTCGTCATAGATCTTCCGGGTCGACGGCTTGCCTTGCCAAGCCGCCCGGTGTGAAAGCAGCCGCGCGTCTCCCATTGCCTTAGAACGCCTTTAGCTTACGCCAGGCAAACAGCACCATACGCAGCAGCAACCAGCCGTGCTGGAAGCGTGATATCTGCGTTTCACCATACGCACGTTCGGCATAACGTATTGGAATTTCTGCAATTTTAAGATTCAGCTTGGCAGCACCAAAAATAAGATCGAAATCGCCAAACGGATCGAAGTCGCCGAAATAGGCACGATTGGCCGCGATCTGCACGTAGTGGCTGCGGCGCAGCACCTTGGTGCCACACAGCGTGTCGCTGAAGCGTTGATTCAAAAGAAAGGAGAAGATGACGGCAAAGGCGCGGTTGGCGAGAAAGTTGAGGAAGCGCATAGCACCCTCTTCCATCGGGTAGACGAGCCGCGTGCCATTGATGAACTCGCCCTTTCCGCGCTCGATGGCGCTGTGAAACTTCGGCAGCATTTCAGGCGGTACGGTCAGGTCGGCATCGAGGATCATCAGCACATCGCCGCGCGCGGCCTCAAACCCCTTGCGTACTGCATCGCCCTTGCCCTCACCATCCTGGACCAGAACCTTGATGTCGCGGTTTGAATATTCGGCCTTGATCCGCAGGCACTCGTCCAGAGTCCCGTCGGAGCTGTGGCCTTCAACGAAGATAATCTCCATGTCTTTGGAAATGCGCGGCAACCGCGCGAGCGCCACCGAAATGTTGCCTTTTTCATTGCGGCAGGGAACGATCACGCTGACCGACAATTCGCGATCGGATTTCTTAGGCTGCATCCGGGCGACGATGTAATTACGTAAACAAGCGTGTCGGATAACCGGCAGCGTAGCGACGTAACGATTTATCAAGGTACCGAGGCCGAGCAGCCGTTTCGGCAGAAGCTGCCGCCAATCCCGTTTGATGATTTCGAAATCGGCGAGGTCTAGCAGATTGGCGATGTCCGCCGTTGAAAGCCAGTTTTCCTCCACCTGCGGCATGCGTTGGCCCAAAGCCGAGGCCAACTTTAGGATCGGTTCCCAGAGATGCGACCAGTAGGCGACGACCACACGCGTGTCGGCGCTACACAAACGCTGCATCGACGCCAGCATTGCCTCGCAATCCTCCAACAGCCCGATCATGTCGACCAGCACGATGACGTCGAACGGGCCTTTGAGCTGGCGTACAACCTTAGGATCTTCGATGTCGCCGGCATGAAACTCGTACTGCGGATGGCGCGCGCGCGCTAACTCGACCATTGCCCCGCTAATGCTGACACCAACACCATGTGACGGCTTTAACCGGTCAAGGACCATGCCGACATCGCCGCCTAGAACCAGCACCCGAAGCCCTTGCGGGACAAGGAAGCTGAGATAGCGGAGGTCTTCGTCGTGATAGTAGGCGTTGCGTGCGATCCATTGTTCGCGCTCCGCGGCCATCCGGTCTGCAAGTTCGCGAATCGCCTGTTTGCGCGGTGACAGTTCGTTGGATGAAACTGCCATTCAAGCAGACCGCGTATCGGAGTGGGTCAGACGATCAATCTCCTCAGCGTTGATCAGCCGGCGGTCGCTACGCGTGAGCCATACGAGGCCGCCAATGAGTCCGATGGCGACCAATCCTAGGCCGAGGATCACGGAGACCGTGACAGCCCCGCTCGCCGAGACGCCAAGCAGGCCCAGCGCCGTAACCATAGCGCCTTCGCGCACGCCCCAGCCAGCGATCGAAACGGGCAGCGTCGCAACAAGAAACACCAAAGGGATAAAGACCAGACAATCCCAAAAGGAGACCGGCAATTCGAGATCATGCGCCAAGACAAACACTGCCGAAACCGTAAGAATCTGCACCGCCAACGATAACCCCATGACCGGCAAAATTATGGCGGCGCTACGATACATCCGGCGGGCGCCGACAGAAAGATTGGCGACTCCCGCAACCAGGCGCCAGCGCCGCCAGCGGTCGGGCAGCGACGCCATTAGGAGCAACGCCGCGATCGTCGCGACGCCGGCAAACAGTATCACGGCAAGAGCGATCCGGGGACCAAGGTCCGGAATTCGTTGCCAGGCGAGAGGTTGGCTCAGTGCAACCAGAATCAGCAGGCCGCTCAGACCGCCGACACGATCAAGCAGAACGCCGTTTACCGCCGCTCCAACTGGCATACCGGCGCGGTTGCAGCGATACATGCGCACGGCGTCACCACCGATTGTTGACGGCAGCGCCTGGTTGAAGAATAGACCCTCAAAGAACAGCCGCAACGCCGTGAAGAAGGGCAACGGCCAGCCAAATACACCGATTACGAAGGTCCAACGCCAAGCGCCGATTAACCCCTGTAACGCCAATAGTGAGAGGACCAGCGCCAGACTGCCAATGGAAAGACCTTGCAGATGGCGCGCGGCCTCCTCCAGCTCAACTCCGCGAAGCACATACCAGATGAGTGAGAATGTGACAGCCGCCTTTAGGGAGATGACTAACCAACGTCTTGTGGCGGAAGCGGCCATGGATCCGTTGCATGGTTGACGGCCCGGCCTCAATACCCTGAACGCTCCGGAGGCGCAACACGCCCGCTATTGACACCGGCCAGCCCTGCGAACATCCTTGGGCCGTGCTGTCGCTGGGGTGTTCGGTGACGCCGTCAGGCGCAACCGAGCTGAGAGCAAACCCATCGAACCTGATCTGGATCATGCTAGCGCAGGGAGCAAATGCAGCAGGCCCGTATTCCGGCTAGACTTCCACCGCCCGGTGTGAGCGCTCCCCTGCGAACGAGGGGGTTGATATGAGGTGCGCTGCTCTGTGGTTTATCTCGGCTGCTGTTCTGCTGGCTGCGGCTCCGCTTCGGGCTGTTGAAGTCAACGTTCCCGTCCTCGTTCCGGTCACCGGATTCCTCTCCCTGGAAGGGACAAGCCAACGCAACGGTGCAATTCTCGCGCTTGAGAACCCGCCTGAGAACGTCACCGTCACCTACGAGGTCGCCGACACCTCTACCGCTCCCGAAACTGCAGTCACCGCGCTAGAGCGTGCCGTCAGCAGAGGCAATGTAAGCGCGGTCGTTGCGTCAATGCTCGGAACACAGATGTTGGCGATGCTGCCGCTGGCGATCGAATACAAGGTGCCGCTGGTAACCATGTCGGGAACCGCCCGAATCACTGAGATGGGAAATCCCTGGATATTCCGATTCTTCCCTGGCGATGCGATCACCAAGGTTGCGCACGCCCGTTATGCAGTCGAGGAACTAGGAAAGCGAAGGCCTGCGATCATCTATCAGACGACAGCCTACGGTCAGAGCGGCCATCGTCATCTGATCGAGACATTAGACACGCTTGGCGTCAAGGCCGTCTACGAAGAAGGAATCGACACCTCCGTCAAGGATATGCTGCCGCTGATAAGCAAGGCTCGCCGCGCGATGCCCGACGTCCTGCTGCTGCATCTCCATTCGGGCCCGACAGCTCTCTTCGTCAAACAGGCGCGGGCCGCCGGGATCAACATCCCAATCGTTGCGGGCTCGGCCATGCACCAGCCCTCGACCGCCGCTCTGCTGGAGCCGAGCGAACTCAAAGGCGTTTGCGCCGAGAGTGGCTCTTCGCCGATTTCTGGCGGTAGCGACGAGGTCGTGCGGTTCACCAGCGATTACCGCAAGCGATTCGGTAGCGATCCGGATGCTTTTGCCTTGGGCCAGTTCGACGCGACGGCAATGGTGCTGACGGCCGCCGCAAACGGCGCCACCACGCCTGAGGCTATCAGGCGCTACCTTTCGCAGACCCGCCATCGGGGTCTGGCGATGGAGTATTACTCGGACGGCAAAGGCAACATGGCGCATGACGCCGTCATCATTTGCTATGACGGCAAGGATCGCCAGCCAACCATCGTCAAACACTATCACGTAGCCGATCCGCAGAATTAGCGGCAGCAGTCATGCAACTCATCCAGCTCGCGCTGAACGGTCTAGCGTTGGGCGCCGCTTATGCGCTTGTCGCGTTGGGATTCGTCCTCGTACTGAACGCGACACGGGCGGTTAACTTCGCCCAAGGCGACCTGGTCGTCAGCGGCGGTTTCATCGGTGCCGCGCTGGCGGCGCAACTTCCGGTTCCAGGATTTGTGCTGTTGCCAATCGTCATGATCGCCATGGCCGCGGTCGGCCTGTGCCTGTCGGCCCTCGCCTACTGGCCGATTAGATCCCGGCCGCCGGTTGCCGTATTCATAACCACAATCGCCGTTGGCATCGTCCTGCAGAACGGCCTCAACGGAATGTTCGGTCCGGAGCCACGTAGCGCGCCGCCGTTCGTACACGGTGCCAATCTGGAACTCTTCGGGCTCGCCGTAAGCCGACAATCATTGGCCATCATCGGCGTCGCGGCCCTGTTGATCGCCGGTCAGATCTTCCTGACCAATCACAGCCAGGTTGGACGGGCGATGCGCGCCACTGCACAAGACCGCGACATGGCGGCGGCCCTTGGCATCCAGGTCGCACGAATGGTTGCCTTCACCTTTGCCACGGCAGCAGCCTTGGCAGGTGTCGCTGGTTTGTTGCTCGCAAATCAGTTTTTCGTCACGCCAACCGACGGCACGAATTTCATCATCAAAGCCTATATCGCGGTTGTCATCGGCGGCTGGGGACGGATCGGCGGTGCGCTGGCCGGTGCGATGCTGATCGCGCTGTTCGAAACGCTGGTATCCGCCTGGATCGATTACACGGTTGCCACCGGACTACTTTACGCTGCGGTCCTGACCATCCTGTTTGTTCGCCCGCGCGGATTGTTTGGTGAGGTCGAGGGTCGGCGCGCATGACGGCCTGGCTTCTACGCGGCGTAAACCTGCCGTTGGCGGTAGCCGCCGCAACATTGTTGCTGTGGTCCATCGCCGCAAGCGATCCGTACAGTCTGCGGCTGCTGACAACGACCGGCGTCTTCGCCATTGCCGTTCTCGGCTATCAGGTCATTTTTGGCTATGCTGGCGCACTGTCGCTCGCACAAGGCACGTTCTTCGGCCTTGGCGCCTACACCACCGGTATCATTGGCAGCCAGCTCGGATGGGGATTCGAGATCACCTTCCCGCTTTCGCTGGCCACTCCTGTCTTACTGGCGACGCTGATCGCGGTGCCGGTGCTACGCCTCGAATCCCACTATTTTGCACTCGCGACACTGGGGATTGGTCAAGTGGTGCTGCTGGTCGCCATCAACTGGCAGAGCATCACCGGCGGCGCCAATGGAATACCCGGCGTCCCCGGCGTCAGCCTATTCACGCTTGCCGTTCCCCGGGGCTGGCCGCTTCTCATGTTTGTTTGGGGATTCGCGATCCTCGCCGCGGCCGCGACTTGGTGGGTTATGCGGGGCCTCACGGGACATGCGTTCGCCTTGACGCGCAGCGATCCCCTGGCGGCACTGGCACTCGGCATCGACATACGCCAATTGCGCTTCAAAGCATTCCTTATCAGCGCATTGTTGGGCGGCGCTGCCGGTGCCCTGCACGTCCACACCAATCGGGTCATTTCGCCGGATGCGCTGGAATTCCACATTATGGTTGCGATCCTGGCGATGACCGTCGTGGGTGGGCGAACGCGCATCGCGGGCGCTTTCGTAGGTGCCATGCTGTTGAGTCATCTCGCCGAGTGGTTCCGCTTTCTCGAACACTACTACCTGCTCGCCTACGGCATCCTGCTTCTGCTGATGGTGGTTGCCGCCCCGTGGGGTCTGGTCGGGACCGCCGAGCGACTTCGCGAACGCTTCTTGCCCGAGCGCGCACCAGCAGCGCCGCAACCAAGACCGGTCCGACCAGCAGCGAAGCCTGGCCACGGATTGCAGATCCGCGGCTTGAAGAAACGCTTTGGCGGCATAACGGCCCTCGACGGTGTCGATCTCGAGGTTCAGCCCGGTGAAATCCTCGGGCTCATTGGTCCCAATGGTTGCGGCAAGACAACTCTGATCAATATCGTGACAGGGCTCGAAACGGCGGACGCGGGTGAAGCGCGCTGGGCCGACAGACCCTTGAGCGGAATGACACCGAATGCACTGGCGCGGGCGGGTATCAGCCGCACCTTCCAGACGACCCGGCTGTTGGAGGAGCTCACCGCGCTCGACAACGTGGCGGTTGGCAGGTGGGAGGATGGGAGGGGCCCGACCATCGAGCTGGCACGCTGCCAGGCGATGAGCCTATTGAACGAGCTTGGCACGGCGGAGGCCGCCATGCTGCCGGTTCGAAGCCTGACCCAAGGCGTTCGGCGCCGTGTCGAGATCGCGCGGGCCTTGGCGACCATACCCAGCCTGATATTGCTCGACGAGCCGGCCACCGGACTGAACGCCGGCGAACGCGATAAGCTCGCAGCGACGATTCGGCAACTTGCGAAACGTGGCCTTACACTTGTCGTCGTTGACCACGATCTCGCTTTCCTGTCGGGGATTTCCGATCGCATGGTTTGCCTCGACCATGGCAACGTCGTTGCCGCAGGGTCAGTCACCGAAATTCAGCAGCACCCAGCCGTGATATCGGTGTTTCTCGGCGACTCCCCATCACCGGAATCCAGGTCAGAACAAGATGACTGAACGGCTTCTGTCGGTGACACAGGTGGATGTGCGTTACGCCGCAATTGCGGCACTCGACGCTGTTACGCTGACGGTGGCTCGATCTGAAATCGTCGGCCTCTTTGGCGCCAACGGGGCCGGCAAGACAACACTGATGAACGCCATCATGGGTCTTATCGGAATTGACCGCGGCAGTATCGTCCTTGGGCAAACGGCAATCGATCGATTGTCGACGGCTCGACGCGCGCGATTGGGTATCGGTTATGTCCCGGAGGGACGCCGCGTCTTTGCTGGCATGACGGTCGACGAAAACCTCGTCGTTGGTAGCCGCGCATCGGCGGTCCGACGGCGCCGGCTGGCGGATGAAATGTATGACCTGTTCCCACAACTTGCCGCCCGCTGCCGATCTATTGGCTGGCAGCTCTCCGGTGGTGAGCAACAAATGTTGGCGCTGGCACGCGCCCTAATGGGTGAGCCGCGACTGCTGCTGGCCGACGAGCCTTCGTTGGGCCTTAGCCCGCAAGTGGCGGTACAGGTCCTCGAGAAACTTCGGGAGATCGCCAAGCGCGGCACTGGCGTGCTGCTAAGCGAACAGCGTGGTGCGCGCGCACGTGCACATTGCGACCGCGCCTACATGCTTCGGCTTGGTTCAATCAGCGCTGCGGAAATGCCCGACGAGTTGATGGAAGATTCGCGTTTGAGTGACGGGCCTTTGGAGCCAAAAACACCCTAGACGAAGACGTCGATCAGGCTGCCACGGCCATTTACCGGACTTGGAGCCTGCTGTTGCTCCCGCGCCTCTTCCACGAGGCGGACAATCGAGGCATCGGATTCAATCTGGCCTTTGAGCGCGAGCAGACTCGTCTGCTGGCGGCGGAACCCAAGAGCCGCTTCGATACCTGCGGAGCTGACTTCAGATGCCATTGGGTCCACCCTTCATAGAAATTGCCCTACCAGATCAGATGGGCAGTCAGGCCGCCCAATTCAATCACCAGACTATGGCGATATTGGAACAAACCATAAACAAATACCAAAAGTCACCACCGGGACGCAGCGGATACAGTTCAACTGCGATAGTCCACCACGCCCCGGCGGTGGCCAACCGTTACGCGGAAACGTCCAGAACGCGGTCGTAGGACGACTGCCCGGTGGAACTTGCTTCCACCGGCGCCTGAACCGCTTCACGTGTAAGGGCAGTTGCCGCTACTTGCTGCTGCAAACGCAGCTTTATGGCGACAGAACTCGCCTGCAATGCTGCAGTCGAGATACTGACTGGATCATTATCCATCGCTTCTGACCTTCTGTCGTTAGCGAGGCCCGTTCTGGGCCTTAACGGCTCCAATATAGCACTGCTGCCTGCAAAACGCCAGCAAGCACCGGAAACCGGTCTCTAGCCTCAATTCTAGGCCTATTCCGTGGCGTCAGCAGCGACCTGCAGGCGGATGATCTGATCCGGATCGTCAACGGCTCCGTCTTCCGCCTCAGACCCCTTCTTGATGCCGTCGACGAACTGCATACCGTCAATCACACGGCCCCACACCGTATACTGGCCGTCGAGAAACGCCGCGGGTTCGTAGACAATAAAGAATTGACTGTCGGCGCTATCCGGACTACGCGCCCGGGCCATGGAGACTGTACCGCGCAGATGCGGTGCTGAATTGAACTCGGCCTTCAGGTTTTGGCCTGAACCTCCTCTTCCGGTGCCCGTTGGATCGCCCGTCTGCGCCATGAATCCGGCAATCACGCGATGGAACACAACACCGTCGTAGAAACCGGCGCGCGTCAACTCCTTGATCCGCGCGACGTGGTTCGGCGCAATCTCGGGCAACAGTTCGATGACGACCCGACCATCCTTCAGGTCCATGTACAAGGTGTTTTCGAGTTCAGCCGCGCGCGCTGGCTGAGCCAAGAGAAAGGCCAGCGGAGACGCCAGCAATATGGCACGGAGCATCCTCAACCCTGTCATTGCATGTTCCTTCTAGTTCGATTGAAATCGAGTGGCGCGGCAGGCGACGCATCAGTGCGATACAACCCCACTTTAAACATATCTCAACGCATCGCCGCGGCAATGTTGCCGCCGTCAACGGTCACGACCGCTGCCGTCGTTTTGCGCGCGAGCGCAAGATGGACAAACGCCTGGGCCACGTCATCCGCAGTGACTTCGCGGCCGAGGAGATTGCCCGACATGTACTTCTGCTTGCCCACCCCTCGCGCCGCCGCCCGGGCCGCAATCATGCCATCGTCCAATAGACCCGTCCGGATCCGGTCGGCGTTTACCGCGTTCGCGCGGATTCCGTCGGCGCCATGGTCCAGCGCATACTGGCGCATTAGGGCCAGAGTCGCTGTCTTGGGTAGCCCGTAGGGACCGAAATCCTGCCCGGGATTAACGGCCTGCTTTGAGGTATTGAAAAGCAGCACACCGTCCGTTCCCTGAACTTTCATAATGGCAATTGCGGTCTGCGCCACCCGCTGGTGGGCGAAGAAGTTGAGCTCGAAGGATTGCCGTAGAACCGTATCCTCGACATCGCCGACGCGGCCCTGCCAGGCAGCACCCGCGTTTGAGACAACTATATCGACGCCGCCGAACGACTCGCAGACGGCGGCGAACGCGTGTTCCACCGATACTTCGTCGGTCACGTCGCATTCGAGCGCCAAGGCTGCGCCGCCAATCGCCCCTGCGATCGCTTTTGCCGCCTTTGCGTTTATGTCGAGTACGGCGACTTCCGCCCCCTGTGCCGCAAAGGCCTTTGCGGTCGCCGCACCGATGCCGCTGCCGCCGCCGGTGACCACGGCCACGTGGCGTGCGAGCGGTGCTTCTCGGCCCTTTCCCAACTTTGCCTGCTCGAGCGACCAGTATTCGATATCGAACAGATCTGCCTCGCCAAGACAGGCATAGCGGCCGATAGCCTCGGCGTCAGTAATGGCGAGAACCGTCGCCTCGGCGATGTCGGCGGCGGCGCCGGCGGCGGCCGCCGACGTCCCTAAACCGAACAGCCCGACGCCCGGAACCAGGACCACGCGGGGCGTGGGATCCAGTTCCTGCTTGGCGTCGGCGATACGCGCCTTGTTGCGTGCGAAATAGGCATGATAGCTGGCCACATACTTGGATACGGCCTCCTTCGCTGCGCTGGCGAACCGGTCAGCCTGCCCGGCTGCGGGCGCCGGCAGAAGAAGCGGCGTATTCTTTGTGCGGATCGCATGGTCCGGCGTGATCACGCCAACCTGGCTGTAGCGCGCGAGATCCCGACCATTAACGTAGCGGAGAATCTCCGGGCTGCTCCGGAACTTTGCGATCACGCGCTGATGGCGGCCATCTTTCGCACCCTGAGCGCAGGCGCCACGCACGACCGGCGCCACCGCCGATACAGCGGCGATCGAGCGCGGCAGCCGCGTGCGGGCGAACACCCGCTTGCGCCCGCGCGCGAGACGCTGCTCGGCAAGTGTCACCGCATCTATCATTCGTTGGTAGGCTTCGCGAGCAGTCGATCCAAAGGTAAATATCCCGTGGTTGAGCAGGATCAGTCCCTCAACCGTGGGATCCCGCGCGGCCACATCCGCTGCCGCCTTCGCCAGAGCGAAACCGGGCATGATGTAGGGCACCAAGCCCAGACGCTCTCCCCAGACCTCGCGCGCGAGAGCCGCGCCATC
>CAZCVU010000021.1:10430-15937 GCA_964501745.1 uncultured Flavobacteriales bacterium
GCGTGCGTGTGGTCGACAAACTTATGCGGCAAGAAGGCGTGTAAGAGTGTCTCGACTGAAGGATTAGGCGAATTCGCGTCGAGCAGATTCAGCCGCTGAAAATTCACCATATCCTCGTCGCCGAGTGCTTCGAGATGACGCAACTGGAGGATCGGTTCAAGACGCACGGCCGGCAGGCCGGCTGGCTCAATCACGCCCATATCCCAGCCGCTGCCCTTGACGCACAACACGTCGAGCGGATTGCCGAACAGGTCCTTGGCAGTCGTTTTGACGGAGGTGTTTCCACCACCATGCAACACCAGCCGCGGCTCTTGACCCAGCAGCCGCGTCGTATAGACGCGAAGCGACAGATCACGACCAACGTTCTGTCTTGCCAGGCGCCGGACTAAGGCATTGGCATTGCGATCGGACCACCGGCTCTTCATCGAGCGCCTCCCGGCCGCTCCAATAACATGACGCTTGCAAGCTCGGCAAACCAGCGACAGGTGAGTTCCATATTCAATGCCGGTCGCCGAACAGCGACTTCAGACCGACGCGGTTCGCCTCAACGACGCCGCGCTCGGTGATCAATCCGGTCACCAGCCTCGCTGGCGTGATGTCGAACGCATAGTTGGCGACGGCGCTGCCATCGGGTGAAATCTGCACCGTCGTCACGCGTCCGTCAGCATCGCGCCCAGTCATGTGCGATACCTCGGTACCATCGCGCTGTTCGATCGGAACGTCGGCCAGACCTTCGCCTGCCGTCCAGTCGATCGTCGGCGACGGCAGCGCCACATAGAACGGAATGCCATTATCCTTCGCGGCGAGCGCTTTGAGATAGGTGCCGATCTTGTTGGCGACGTCACCCTCGGCGGTCGTCCGATCGGTACCCGTGATGCAGAGGTCAACCATGCCCGTTTGCATCAGGTGGCCACCGACATTGTCGGCAATGATCGTATGCCGAACGCCGTGATGACCTAGTTCCCACGCGGTCAGACTTGCCCCCTGATTTCGCGGACGGGTTTCGTCGACCCAAATATGGACGGGAATCTCCCGCTCATGCGCCAGGTAGATGGGGGCGGTTGCCGTACCCCAATCGACAGTCGCAAGCCAACCCGCATTGCAATGGGTCAGGATATTGACCGGCTCCCCCTTCTTGCGGCGGGCGACGGCTTCGATAAGAGCCAGGCCATGGCTGCCTATGCCGCGATTGATCTCGACGTCCTGGTCGCAAATCTCCGCCGCCTTTACGTAGGCAGCCGCGGCGCGCACATCGCGTCCCAACGGTGTGAGGAGGGAGCGCATCGCCTGCAATGCCCAGCGCAGGTTGACCGCAGTCGGCCGGGTCGCCAGCAAAACGTCGTGGGCCCGGCTCAACATTTCATCGGATCCGTCACTCTGCATTGCCAGCGCCATGCCGTAGGCTGCCGTTGCGCCGATCAGAGGAGCGCCGCGGACCGCCATGTCTTGAATGGCGTCGGCAGCGGCCTCGACCGTCGTCAAATGTTGAACGACAAACTCGAAGGGCAGACGGCGCTGATCGATGATGGCGACCCGCCAACCGTCGTCATCGAGCCAGATCGACCGGTAGTGACGGCCATCGACATTCATGGCGTGCCCTCGAGCAGCGCCTTGAAGCGATTAAGGTTGGCTTTTTGGCGGCGCCGAAGACTGCCCTTCATGATGGGCACCAGGAGCCGCCAAGGCAGCCCATTGCCGTAGACCTGCACCGCGCTACTGACACGGGTTTTGCCATTGCGTTCGCTAAATACAATATTCGTCAGGCTGTACATCGAAGCGTGATCCAGTCGGAAATAGCACGCCTCATTCTCGACCACATCGATAACGGTTTCATCGAGCGTTGTTTCCTGGCCTCTGTGAAGGAAGGTGAGTCTCTGTCTACTGCCAGGTTTGCCCCTATCACCGCTCAGATTTTCGACACTCCGCAGCCCGCTGCGCCATCGCGGCTGCAGGGCCCGATCCATGAAGGCACTATAGACACGCTCAACCGGCTGTCTGATCTCCACTCTGGCCTTGAAATGGGTCATACGGCTGTCGACCGGCAAGATTTGTACAAACTGAGCTGCTTTCGATCTTGCCCGTAAAGAACCAGTCGCCGCAAGCTGAGGCTTAGGGCTGGAGCTGACCGTCAAGCGCGTTTTGGAATACCGACTCCAGGTCGCCCGGGCTGACCGGCAACGGGTTACCGATGGCGCTCGGGTCTTCGGCCGCGGCGCGGGCGATCTCCTCTGTATGCCGATCATCAACGCCGATTTCTGCCAGGCTGTTCGGTATACCAAGGCCCGATCGCAGTTCGAGGATCCAACTCATGACGCGCTCGAATGCGGGTTCGCCAAGCTGAAGCGTATTTGACAGATGCTGAAACCTGTCGCTGACGGCAGGTCGGTTGAAGGCGAGCACATATGGCAGAATCACGGCGTTGGTCAGCCCGTGATGCGTGTCGTAGAGCGCGCCTACCGGATGGCTGAGCGCATGCACCGCACCGAGACCCTTCTGGAAGGCAGTCGCGCCCATCGAAGCCGCCACCAGCATATGAGCGCGCGCGCCGAGATCAGCGCCATCCGCGAACGCCCTCGGCAGCCATTCTCGGATGATCTTCAGGCCCTCAAGTGCAACACCGTCCGCCATTGGATGAAAGCCGCGGGCGCAGAACGCTTCCAGGCAATGGGTCAAGGCGTCCATCCCGGTCGCCGCGGTGACCGCCGGCGGCAGTCCAAGTGTGAGTGCCGGGTCTGCAATGACGACCCGCGGCATCATCTCGGGATGGAAAATGATGCGCTTTCGACCGGCCTCCTGATCGACAATGACGGCCGCGCGACCGACTTCGGACCCCGTGCCAGCTGTTGTCGGTACGGCGACGACCGGGGCGATGCCAATGGTGTCCCCACGCCGCCAGTTATCGCCTTCGTCGACAAAGTCCCAAATTGGCCGGTCCTGGCCTGCCATGAAGGCGATGGCCTTGCCCGCGTCGAGCGCACTGCCGCCGCCGAACGCGACGATACCGTCATGCCCGCCAGCACGGAAACACGCAACGCCGTCCGTCACATTGGCGCCGGTTGGGTTGGCCTTGATCGCAGCGAACAAGGCTGTGGGCAGCTGTTCGGTCAGATTGGCCGCGACCGCTTCAACCACCATCGCGTTCTGCGCCAGCCCTGGGTCGGTCACCAGCAGCGGATGATCGATGCCGATCTCGCGGCAGGTGGCGGCCAGCTCAGCGATCCGCCCAACGCCAAAGCGGACAGCCGTCGGCCAGTTCCAGACAGCCGACAACTCCAATCGGTCCTCTGCTGGTGCCGCCATCCGGTATTTCTGCGCCGACCCGCCCGCTCACTCAAGTGGATTCGCCAACCATTGGATTAGATGACAAACGGCTGCGACTTTGCGACCATCGCTTGCCAATGCAAGGATGAACGGCGATGTCTCAACTGGTCTACGTGCTCGCAATCGACCAGGGCACAACAAGTACGCGGGCGATTCTGTTCGATGCCGAGGGCATGCCGATCACGATCGCGAGCCGCGAACTAACGCAGCACTTCCCCGGTCCTGGTTGGATCGAACACGATCCGGAGCGGATTTGGGCCGATACCGTTGCAGTCGTCCGCGAAGTGCTTGAGGAGTCCACGGTTGACACCAGGCAAGTTGCCGCCATCGGCATTGCCAACCAGCGTGAAACGACGATCCTGTGGGACCGAAAGAGCGGGAAACCCATCGCCAACGCGATCGTCTGGCAGGACCGCCGAACGGCGGAGGCTTGCACGCAGCTAAAGCAGTCCGGCCAAGAGGCCGACGTGCAGCAGCGAACCGGGCTTCTGATCGACCCCTATTTTTCGGCAACCAAGATCGCCTGGCTTTTGGACCACACGGAAGGTGCACGCAGGCGTGCCGAAGCTGGAGAACTTGCCTTCGGAACGATCGACAGCTTCCTGCTGTGGCGGCTGACAGGCGGCCAAATGCATACGACCGACGCAACCAACGCCTCGCGCACCATGCTGTTCAACCTCGCCCGTCAGGACTGGGATGACGAGCTATTGTCGATGTTCGACATCCCTCGCGCCCTGTTGCCGGAGGTGCGCGACTGCGCAGCTGAATTTGGCGTAACCGATCCGTCGCTGTTCGGCGCAGCAATCGCCATACGCGGTCTCGCCGGCGACCAACAGGCAGCGATGTTCGGTCAATGCTGCTTCGCGGATGGAATGGTAAAATGCACCTTCGGAACCGGCTGTTTTGCGCTGGTGAACACGGGCTCGACGCCGGTAGTGTCGCACAGCAAGCTTTTGACGACAGTCGCCAACCGGCTACAGGGCCAGCCGACCTATGCCGTCGAAGGCAGCATCTTCATTGCCGGAGCTGCAGTGCAGTGGCTGCGCGATGGTTTGGGTTTGATCGACGCCGCGCACCTCACCGAAGATCTGGCAGCGGCGGCAAGCCCGGAGAACCGAATCTATTTCGTGCCGGCCTTCACCGGGCTCGGTGCACCGCATTGGGACAGCGGCGCACGCGGTGCGCTGTTCGGGCTGACACGCGACACCGGACGGCCGGAGATCGCCCGCGCGACGCTGGAGGCGGTCTGCTATCAAGCGCGCGACCTGTTCGTCGCAATGGCCAGCGACGGCGCCGACCCGCCAAACGTGCTTCGCGTCGATGGCGGCTTCGCCACGAACGACTGGGCGATGCAGTTTCTCTCCGACATCCTGGGACTCGTTGTCGAACGCCCCGAGGTCGTCGAGACGACAGCGCTCGGTGCAGCGCTATTAGCCGGAATGCAGGGCGGGATATTTCCGCAACCGGAAGAACTATCCACGCGCTGGCGCTGCAAGCGACGCTTCGAACCGAGTATGCCAGACGTTGAACGTGACGAACGCTACGCTGGCTGGCTCGACGCCGTGGCCCGCACCAGAAGTCAGGCGTCACAAGAATGAGCCGAAGTTAGAACTCACCGCAACTGCGTTCTAGGCGCAACCATAGACGGATACAGACGAACTTAATGCCACACCGACACTGTGGTTTGTATCGAGAGCATTCTCCTCGTATTCTGCCGAGACCAACTTCAGGCAAAACCAAATCTGAACCCTTGGCTTCTGCACTCCGTAACAACCAGACAACACCGCTCCCCGGGATTCGGGTGGAGATCGACCGTCCTAGCTGGCGCAGCCGATGATTGACGCAGCGTCCGTCGTTATCGGCCTTATCATCTTGTTCGCCGGCGGCGAAGCGACCTTGCGTGGCGCAATTTCGCTGGCCCGCTTGCTTGGCGTCTCTACCGCCATGATCGGACTGACAGTCGTCGGATTTGGCACCTCCGCGCCGGAGCTTGTCGTAACTTTGCGGGCGTCACTTGGCGGCCAGCCTGACATCGGTGTTGGCAACGTCGTCGGCAGTAACATCGCAAACATTCTGCTGGTCATGGGAACCGGCGCGGTGATCCACCCGCTAATCTGCGAAGCGCGTGCGATACAGCGTGACGCGACCATGATGCTAATTGTGGCCATCTTGCTCGTTGCACTCGC
>CAZCVU010000022.1:0-15658 GCA_964501745.1 uncultured Flavobacteriales bacterium
GTTGAAGGGGAAGCGGCAGGACTTGCATGTCGTGGTTACCGGACGCAACGCAAAGGAACCACTTTTGGAGATCGCAGACCTAGTGACCGAGATGGAACAGGTGAAGCACCCCTTCCGAGAAGGGGTTAAGGCGCAGGTCGGTATTGAGTTTTGACGACGTCCAACTGCCCGCTCGGGCTGGGATTTTCCTGAGAAGGAGCGCGCAAAACATGAAGAAATTAGGCATATTCTTTGTTGTCGCAGCGATCGCCGCGGCGACGCCGGCACTGGCAGCAACCGAGCAAGAAGAATTGGTGGAGAAAGCGCGCTTCACGATCGAAAAGCTGGCCGCACATTCCGAGTTTGGAACCAACGTCCAAAACTATTTGGGTGAAGCCAAAGCGGTTCTCGTCATTCCATCCCTCCTCAAGGGCGGGTTTCTTCTCGGTGGCGAAGGCGGCAGCGGTGTTCTGCTGGCGCGCGCGGCCTCCGGCGAGTGGAGTTACCCGGCGTTCTTCACGATGGGGGCTGGAAGCATCGGTTTGCAATTCGGCGCGCAGGCATCGGAGCTGCTTCTCATCGTCCTCACCGACAAAGGACTGACTTCGATCCTCGACCGCCAAGTCAAGGTCGGCGGCGAGATTAATGCCGCGGCGGGGCCGATCGGCGGCGGCATGGAGGTGGCGACAGCTGGCAGCCTCGGCACGGATATTATTTCCTACTCGATCGCGAAGGGCGTGTTTATCGGCGGTAGCATCGAGGGCGCCGTTGTCGCGAAGCGCGACGACTGGAACCAGGGATATTATAAGGATACTGCCGCAACGCCCCGCGGCATCGTGCTTGAAGGCCGCTATGGAAATCCTCAGGCCGACGCCCTGCGGCAATCGCTGGCCACAATCGGCAACTAGCCAGGCTTATGGACCCTCGATACGCGGAAACTCTGCCGCCGAGACCTGAGGACGCGGCGCACTTGGCGCTATGACTGAAGCGGCAAAGTCCCTGATGCTACAGGGCACGGGGTCAGACGTTGGTAAGTCGCTGTTGGTCGCTGGACTGGCCCGCGCCTATACATCACGGGGCCTTGCGGTGCGGCCCTTCAAACCACAAAACATGTCAAACAACGCGGCCGTAACGGGAGAGGGCGGCGAGATCGGCCGAGCGCAGGCACTGCAAGCGCGAGCTTGCCGTGTTCCAGCCTCCGTTCACATGAATCCGATTCTGCTGAAGCCGCAGTCGGACAAGGGGGCTCAAGTCATTGTGCAGGGCCAAGTCTTCGGCAATGCCGATGCGCGCGATTATCACGATCTGAAACCGCAACTCATGGAAACCGTGTTGGCCAGTTTCAAACGAATGAAGGACGAATCTGACCTTGTCCTCGCGGAAGGCGCCGGCAGCCCGGCCGAGATCAACCTTCGGGCTGGCGACATAGCCAACATGGGGTTCGCGCTCGCCGCCAAGGTACCCGTCCTACTGGTCGCGGACATTGACCGCGGCGGCGCGATCGCGAGCCTTGTTGGCACACATGCGCTGCTGGACGACGTTGAGCGTGGGTTGGTAGTCGGCTTCCTCATCAACAAGTTCCGCGGTGACAAGTCGCTTCTCCAGCCGGCGCTGGTCGAGATTGAGGAGCGCACCGGTTTTCCCTGCCTAGGGGTCATTCCCTGGTTCGAAGCTGCCCGGGCCCTGCCGTCGGAGGACGCCGTCGCGTTGGAGCGGCCGCTTTCTCAGGCTGCGACCAGCGACGCGATCCGTGTCGTCGTGCCGCGGCTTCCGCGGATCGCCAACTTCGACGACCTTGACCCTCTCAGCGCGGAGCGCGACGTCGACGTCCGCTTTATCCGTCCTGGTGAAGCCCTGCCGGCGGACGCCGATCTGGTGATTTTACCAGGGTCCAAATCGACGCTCGACGACTTGCAAGCCGTGCGCGCCCAGGGTTGGGACATCGACATTCTCGCGCATTCACGACGCGGTGGAATGGTGGTCGGCCTGTGTGCCGGATTCCAGATGCTGGGGCGAACCATCGCCGACCCCGCCGGCAGGGAAGGGACCGCGTCAGGACCCTCGCCCGGCCTCGGCCTGCTCGAAATTGATACGGAAATCTCCGACCACAAGAGGCTCGGTCAGGTCGAGGGAGTTTACGTCGCGAACGGCATCCAGGTACGTGGCTACGAAATGCATATGGGAGTCACATCTGGCAAGGGCCTGACTCGTCCGATGCTGCAACTGGAAGGAGGCCGGCCGGACGGTGCCGTGTCGGCCGACGGACAAACCATGGGATGCTACGTCCACGGTCTCTTCGCCAGCGACGGATTCCGCCACGATTTCCTTCAGGGTCTACGTCGTGGACGGCGTCCCGGCGAGGCCTATGAAGCGCGAGTCGACGCGGTGCTGGATGCCCTGGCACAGCACATCGAAGCGCAGGTGGATCTTGACGTGCTGTTGGCCTCGCTACGTCTCTAGTTTAAACGCAATATCGCGAGACCGACGACGACGAGGCCGTTGAGCAAGCAGGCAATGCCAAAGAGAACGAGTGCACGGCGAATATCCTCGACTTCGAGCCGGGGATTGCCGCTGCCTATCCATACGGTCTCGCGCACGCCACTTGCGTAGTTCCGGGGTCCGCCGAGCGACAGATCCAACGCACCCGCCATCGCCCCCTCGGGCCATCCCGCATTGATCGACGGATGGCGACTTGCATCGCGCCACATGACGCGCGTCGCGCGCACGGGGTTTGCGGTCGGCGCAAAGACAGCGGCAAGTGCGATCAGCAGCGCGGCGATGCGTGCTGGAATCCAGTTTGCTGCATCGTCGAGTCGGGCCGCAACGAGCCCGAAACTCGCGTATTTCGGCGAGCGGTAGCCGATCATGCTGTCGAGCGTGTTGAGCGCCTTGTAAGCCAGCATGCCGGGGAGACCCAAAACCAGATACCAGAAGATCGGTGCGACGACGCCATCGGCAAAGTTCTCGGCCAGCGATTCGACGGCCGCTCGAGCTACGCCGTGACGGTCGAGTGTCGCGGGATCTCGGCCGACGATGTGCCGAACCGCCGCACGTCCCTGAGCAAGACCCTCCTTGCCAAGCGCGCGAGCGACCGCCAGCACATGCTCGAAAAGACTTCGCTGGGCCAGCAAAAGAGCCACTGCTGCGACTTCGATCAGCCAGGCAAACTGTACTTCCCGAGCCAGCCAGGACAACAGCCAGCCAGCAACCATGGCAACCGTGACCACAAAGAGTGTCACGATCAGGCCGCGAATGAGGCGATTAATTTCGCTGCGATCGTCACGATTGAGCCGTCGGTCGAGGACGCCGACCAAGCGCCCGAGCAACGCGATCGGATGGACCATTCGAGAGAATAGCCAGTTCATATCTCCGACGATGCCGTCGACCAGCAGCGCGATGACGGCGATGACGGTCGCGTCGAGGGCAAACCCGCTGCTGGTGATCGGTGCGAACATGCTGCCGAACATGACCGGCACGGCATCCCGCCGTCAATCGCTGCCCGCGACAACGCCAAACCGAAGCAGCGCAAAAAGAACTGACCGGCCCGCTCGCACTTGCTACAACGCCTCTCCGGCAAACCAGATCATTCGCCGGATGCATCAAGGGACAACGGTAACATGACGGATGAGATCGCGATCATGGTCTGTGGCCACGGCAGCCGAGACCCAGAGGCCATCAGCGAGTTCGAATCGATTGCGGATGGGCTTCGCAAACGACTGACAGACTACGATGTCGACTACGGATTTCTTGAATTCGCAAAGCCGGTCATCCGGACAGGGCTTGACGGTTTGCGCGAACGCGGCGCGCGGCGCATCGTCGCACTTCCGGGCATGCTGTTTGCGGCCGGGCACGCCAAGAACGACATCCCCTCGGTGCTGAACAGATACCAAGCGGAACATGGCGAGGTTCCCATCGACTACGCCCGTGAACTGGGCATTGACGCCAAGCTTATTCGGGCCGCTGGCGACCGCGTCCGCGAGGCGCTGTCGGCTGCCAATACGGCAATTCCAATGGAAGAGACATTGCTGGTCGTTGTCGGCCGCGGTGCCTCGGACGCCGACGCCAACTCGAACGTCGCCAAGATTACCCGCATGTTATGGGAAGGACTGGGGCTCGGCTGGGCCGAGACAGCGTACTCCGGCGTCACCTTCCCGCTTGTCGAGCCGGGGTTGGAGCATGCGGCGAAACTCGGCTATCGGCGGATCGTCGTCTTTCCGTATTTTCTCTTTACCGGAGTTCTCGTGAAACGCATCTACCACTACACCGACGTGGTTGCCAGCCGACATCCGGAGATCGAGTTCTTGAAGGCGTCCTACCTCAACGATCACCCGCTTGTGCTTGACGTATTTGCCGACCGAATCGGGGAGGTATTCGAGAGTGAAAACCTGATGAACTGCAAGCTCTGCAAGTACCGTGAGCAGATCCTCGGCTTTGAGGATGAGGTCGGGATGGCGCAGCAGAGTCACCACCATCATGTCGAGGGAATCGGCACCGGGATGGCACCCAGTCACGAACATGGCGCCGACCACGGGCACAGCCATCATCATCCGCATCCACACGCTGATCATCCACTTGGCCCGCGCAGCATGAAGGTCAGCGGCCAGCCCGATGGTTGAGGCCGTGCGGCGATGCCGCTATTTGACGCCTATATTGTGGTTGACTGGAGCGCCGCGAACACGCGCAGCACCGGCCGCGACAGCATTTGGTATACCATTTACCGGCGTCAAGCTGGCCGCCTCAGACGCCGGGCGCTTAGGAACCCACCGACCCGCGCCGGCGCGATCGAATCGCTGGCAAACATCCTTGCCCGCCTTGCAGCAGCGGGGCAACGAGTCCTCGTCGGCTTTGACTTCCCGTTCGGATATCCCGACGGAACCGCCCGCCGTCTCGGATTACCTGGTTTGCCGTGGCGCTATATGTGGCAGTGCCTCGCCGACCGGATCGTCGATGATTCCGAGAATCGCAACAATCGCTTCGACGTCGCCGAGAACCTTAACAAGCTGCTCAATGACGAGGCGTTCCCGTTTTGGGGCAATGTCCGCGAGGAAGAGCGCCGATACCTGCGGCGGCGTGGGCGCCGGCCTCACGGTCCACAGGACCTCACCGAGTGGCGGCTGTGCGACACATGGGGTCGCACAGCCAGCTCGGTCTGGCAGCTGGCGGGCGCAGGTTCGGTGGGTAGTCAGGTCCTCACGGGAATTCCGAGGGTCTGGCAACTACGATGCGACCCCCGCTTGGCAATGGTCACTCACATTTGGCCGTTCGAGACTGGCCTCGCCTATGATGCCCGGGCACAGATTATTTTGGCAGAAGTCTATCCATCGTTTATCAAACCCATGATGATGGCTGGTAGACCGAAGGACGCGGGCCAGGTTGTCGCCGCCGCACGTTGCTTTGCAGATCTCGACGACATTGGACGACTCGGCGCATTGTTCAGCGGCGGCAAGGGTCTATCGGCGGCAGAAAAGACCGTCGTCGAGCATGAAGAAGCTTGGATTCTCGGCGTCACATAACAATGGAAACGATGGATAAACAACAGCATAGCTATCTTGCGGATCCGGACGAAATCTATCGTCATTCGTTCGCTATTGTTCGCGATACAATCGACCGTAAACGCCTCGACGACGACATCACCGGCGTCGCCGAGCGTCTTGTGCACGCAACCGCTATGCCCGCACTCATCGACGACCTTGAGTGGACTTCTGGCGCCGCCGCCATTGGACGGGCAGCCTTGGCACAAGGTGGATTGATCCTCACCGACGGACAGATGGTGGTGGCCGGAATTACGGCGGCGCGTCTACCGGCCGGGACGGAGGTAATGTGTACACTGGGACTCGGAAGTGTCCCCGGTATTGCTCGTCGCCTCCAGACGACACGGGCGGCAGCTGCTGTAACGCTCTGGCAACCGTGGCTTGAAGGCGCAGTGGTTGCGATCGGCAATGCGCCAACCGCACTCTTCCAGCTTCTCGATGGGCTCACCGCAGGATGGCCTCGGCCAGCCTTAATCTTGGGATTTCCGGTCGGCTTTGTCGGTGCCGCCGAAGCCAAACAGGCGCTTGCCCAAGGCGATCACGGCGTTCCGTTCATCACGCTGCAGGGACGGCTCGGCGGCAGCGCAATGGCCGCAGCCGCGGTTAATGCGCTCTGCGGGCCTCCGCCGGACTCGGACAGTTAGTCATGAATGCTGGCAGCTGGCTGACCGTCATCGGGATCGGCGACGATGGATTCACTGCGCTCTCGCCGGTGGCGCGGACCCTGGTCGATACGGCGGAGATCATTGTCGGTGGTCGCCGCCACTTGGAAATGCTGCCGCAGAGCCACGCCGGCGAACGGCTTGCCTGGGGTTGCCCACTGAGTAATACCCTCGCTGAAATTGGCGCGCATTCCGGCCGCCGGGTCACCGTGCTTGCCACCGGTGACCCGATGTGGTTCGGCGTCGGCGTCACCCTGGCGCAGACCTTCGGGCGCGAGGCCTTGACCGTGATACCGGCGCCCGGCGCATTTTCGCTGGCCGCGGCGCGGATGGCTTGGCCGCTTACCGAGGTGAGCTGCCTGAGTGTGCATGGGCGTCCACTGTCGCTCATCAACCTGCATATGTGTCCGGCGGCGCGGCTAATCGTACTGAGTGAGAACGGTGGGACACCGGCTGCCGTCGCCGCGGCCATGGTAGAGCGTGGGTATGGCCCAAGCCGGCTCACGGTCTTCGAACATATGGGTGGATCGGAGGAGGCCGTCCGCGAAGCGACGGCTGAAAGCTTGGGTGACACGCGTTGCGCCGATCTCAACACGATAGCCATTGAGTGCCGCCCCACAGTCGACGCAGTCGTGCTTTCGCGGCTTGCGGGCCTGCCCGACGATGCCTATGAGCATGACGGACAATTGACCAAGCGAGAGGTCCGGGCATCGACCCTGGCGGCCCTATCGCCACAACCCAAACAACATTTATGGGATGTCGGCGCCGGCGCCGGCTCTGTCGCAATCGAGTGGATGCGCGCTGGCGGTACCGCAACCGCCTTCGAGAACAACCTGGACCGCACCGCCGCCATGGCCCGCAATGCTGAGCGGCTGGGCGTACCCAAGCTCAACATCGTACCGGGCACGGCACCCGAGACGTTTGAGGGTATCGAGCGGCCCAATGCCGTCTTTATTGGCGGTGGCCTCTCGCATCCGGGCCTCGCCGATGCCTGCTGGCAGGCGCTGGAAGGAGGCGGACGGATCGTTGCCAACGCAGTGACGATCGAGGGTGAAGCCGAACTCCTGCGCCGACGGAGCAAGCTCGGTGGCGCACTGACGCGGCACGCGATAAGCCATCTCGAGCCGCAGGGTCGGTTTAACGCGTGGCGCGCACGAGCGCCGGTCACCCAGTGGAGCGCTGTCAAGCCGTGAACGACAACATGGGCACCCTATACGGCGTTGGCGTCGGTCCCGGCGATCCAGAGTTGATCACGCTCAAAGCGCTGCGAATTCTCAAGTCCACACCCGTTGTGGCCTGGCCGGCACCGCTGGAAGGCGACAGCCTGGCCCGCACCATCGCGGCACCACACATGAAAGATGGGCAGATCGAAATCCCGATTCGCATGCCCCTCCATCACGGGCCGTTCCCGTTAGATACCGTTTACGATGAAGCGGCCCTGCAGATCGCCGGCCACTTGCAGGAGGGGCGCGATGTCGCCGTGATCTGCGAAGGCGATCCATTCTTCTATGGCTCGTTTATGTATTTGTTCGGCCGGATGGCGGATAGCGTTCCTGTGGAGGTTATCCCTGGCGTAACATCTTTAACTGCCGCGGCCTCCGTGCTGCGTAAACCCCTGGCCGCCAAAAACGATATATTGACTGTGTTGCCGGCGCCGCTCGAAGAAGACGAACTCGAACGCCGCATCGCCGAATGTGACGCGGTGGCGGTCATTAAGGTGGGGCGGCATTTTGCCAAGCTTCGCCGTGTGCTCGACCGTCTCGGCTTGATGGACGACGCCCACTACGTCGAGTATGCAACTATGGATCGCCAGGATACGATGCCAGTCGCAGATGTGCCGACCGACCGTGCCCCCTACTTCTCCATCGTCCTGATCCACAAACGGGGCGCGGCATGGCAATGACCGGCGCCATCGTAGTGCTCTCCGACCGGGAAATGCCGCTGGCAAGGAAACTCAAAACATCCCTCGGCGGCGGCTGCATCCACGGACTTGCCAAACGGGTTGCGGATGCCGACGAGACATTCACCGATACGGCTGGTCACCTTCAGGCCTTGTTCCAAGAACAGACCGCAATCATTGGCATATGTGCGTCCGGTATCCTGGTGCGGGCACTTGCACCTATCCTCAAGGATAAGCGGCGCGAGCCGCCTGTTGTCGCCGTCGCGCAGGACGGAAGCGTGGTGGTTCCCATACTCGGAGGGCATCACGGTGCCAACGCCCTGGCACGCGAGATAGCCGCTGCCACTGGCGGTACGGCAGCGATCACAACTGCCAGCGATATCCGCATCGGTATCGCCTTCGACGATATGCCACCCGGTTGGCGGATAACCAACCCAGAGCTCGTAAAGCCGGTGACCGCAGCACTGCTTGCCGGCGAAGGTGTGGTCCTCGAGTGCGAGGCCTGCGAAGCCGCCTGGCTGAGCGGCGCGCCGTTCAGCGCCGATGGAAAGTGGCACGTTCTGATCACCGATCGCAGCGACGCAGCGAACGCTCATACGCTCGTCCTACACCCCCCTGTGCTCACGCTCGGCGTCGGCTGCGAGCGAGGCGCCGAACCGGATGAGCTGGCAGCACTGGCGACATCGGCCCTGACCGAAGCTGGGCTCGCCGCCGAGTCGGTATGCGGCATCTCGTCGATAGACCTCAAAGCCGACGAGCCGGCAGTTCTGGAGCTTGCCGTTCGGCTGGGCGTGCCGCTGCAATTCTTTGCCGCTGCGGCACTCGAGGCCGAAGCACCGCGCCTGAAGACACCTTCGGAGGTCGTCTTCCGCGAAGTTGGCTGCCACGGCGTCGCAGAAGGTGCGGCCTTGGCCGCAGCTGGGACCGACAGTGAACTCATCGTGCCAAAGGTCCGCTCCAAACGCGCGACCTGCGCGATTGCGCGTGCGAAAACCCCGATCGAGCCGGCCAAGTTCGCGCAACGCCGGAACGGGCATCTTGCGGTTATCGGCATCGGCCCAGGGGCGGAAGCTTGGCGTTCGCCGGAAGCTTCGCAGGAGCTTCGTGCAGCCGACGTTATCGTCGGCTACCGACTCTACCTCGATCAGATCGCTGATCAGATATCCGGCAAGGAGCGGTATGAAAGCAAGCTGGGAGAAGAGGCGAAACGGGCCGGCCACGCGATAGAGCTCGCGGCGGCGGGCAGGCGGGTTGCGCTGGTTTCCTCCGGTGATGCCGGAATCTACGCCCTGGCGTCGCTTGTCTTTGAGCTTATCGATCAGGCGAACGACGAGAACTGGAACCGGGTCGCCATCACTGTCGTCCCGGGCATCTCGGCGTTGCAAGCCGCGGCGGCGCGGGTCGGCGCACCGCTGGGCCACGATTTCTGCGCCATCTCACTCTCCGACCTCCTGACACCGAAAGCGACGATAATGAAACGGCTCGAGGCGGCCGCGCAGGGCGATTTTGTCGTCGCGCTCTACAATCCGCAAAGCATACGGCGGCGGCGGCTACTCGGCGCGGCTCGTGACATCCTGGCAGCGGCGCGACCAGCCGATACGCCAGTTGTCATCGCCAAGAATATCGGCCGTGAAGAGGAGGCGCTGATTGTCACGACACTTGAGGCCTTCGACACCGAGGAGGTCGACATGACAACATTGGTGTTGATTGGCTCCAGCCGCACGAAATCGATCTGGCACGGCGGAAGGTTGTGGACTTACACGCCGCGCGGTTATTCCGAGGCAAAAGCTCCTGCGCAGACGGCTGTGCGGCAAGCGAACCATGAACGGGCACCCCGTTGACTGTCCATTTTATCGGTGCGGGACCCGGCGCCCCGGACCTGATCACCGTCCGAGGTCTTGAATTTATCCGCCGCGCGCCGGTCGTGCTCTTTGCCGGATCGCTGGTTCCGCGGGCGGTTATCGACGAAGCGCCAGCGGACGCCGTCGTGCTCGATACGGCGTCAATGACGCTGGGCGAGATCATTGACGAGATGGCAAAAGCGCACGCGCAGAACCAGGATGTCGCGCGTGTACATTCAGGCGACCCTTCCCTCTACGGCGCGATTGCCGAGCAGATGCGGCGCCTCGACGATCTGGAGATTCCCTACGATGTAACGCCCGGCGTCCCGGCATTCGCAGCAGCGGCGGCGGCTCTCAGGCGTGAACTGACGGTTCCCGAAATAAGCCAGACCATCATCCTGACACGCACCTCGGTACGCGCCACAGCCATGCCAGATGGAGAAACGCTGAAGGCCTTTGGCGGCACCGGTGCGACGCTGGCGATCCATCTCTCAATCAACAACCTGGCAAAGGTCGTACGCGAATTAGAGCCGCATTACGGCCGAGCCTGCCCTGTGGTCGTCGCCTACCGCGTCAGTTGGCCGGACGAACAACTGGTTTGGGGGACCTTGGGCGATATCCGCGACAAGGTGAAGCAGCGTGGAATCACGCGCACCGCGCTGATACTTGTCGGAAAGGCGCTGGATGCCAGCAGTTTTCGCGACAGCCGACTCTATGCAGCCGATCACCACCACGTCTTAAGGCCGCGCAAGGAGCCGCCACTCGGTTAGCCACCCAACGCCTGCTCCAGAAGCCGGGTTAGCGCCGGCTGCCGCGCGTCACGCGCCCAGCTCATTGCATCTCGGCCCGTATAGTCTTTCAGCCGCACGTCGCCGCCATTCTCCAGCAACAGTTCGACGACCCCGACATGGCCTCCCTTTGCCGCCAATATCAGCGCCGTTAATCCCTGCTTGTTCTGTTCGTTGACCGGCACTCCAGCCGCGACAAACAAACCTGCGATTTCCAGATCTCCGGTTACTGCAGACCAATGCATCACGGTGTTTCCCAGGCTGTCCTTCAGATCACTGCGCGCCTTGGCCTCGAGTAATACTTCGACGATTCCCAGATGGCCGGATATGGTGGCCAGGATTAGCGGCGTCCGGCCGTCCAAATCCTCGACATTCAGTTTCGCATTGCGGATCACAAGATCCCTAACTGTCTGGAGATCGCCATCACGAACAGCATTCGTCATGGGATCGCCGGCGTTAAGCGTAGTCTGCGGCGTTGCCGCGAACGGTATGAAGACTGCGATGGCCAGCCCAAGAACCGCCAAAAGGCGCAATACGCTCGGCGCCGCGACAACCGTTATCCCAGACACTTTTCGATCCATGATACGGCATGCTCCGGGTATTCGACCCGTTCGCCCGCGACTGGTGGCGGACGATTGATCATTATAACTGGTATCTGCGCGCCGCGCGCGGCGGCAATTTTGGCATAGGTCGCAGAGCCGCCGCTATTCTTGGCAACGATGACATCAATCTCATGTTGTGCAAGAAGACGCCGCTCGGCCTCGAGTGTGAACGGCCCGCGACCGCGAATGATTTCACAGTTTTGAAACGGCAGTGGGTTAGCCGGCCGATCAATCAACCGCACAACGACACGCATAGAGCCCAGACCGGCGAAGCTGGCAAGCTCGCGCTCGCCCACCGTGAGAAATGGACGCTGTCCCACCTCCAGAACCAGTCGCGCTGCCGCACCGGTGTCAGACACAGGGAGCCAGCGATCGCCGGCAACAGGCGTCCATTGCGGTCTTCCCAAAACGAGCCGCACAACCCCAACCGTCTCGCAGGCCAAACGCACATTTTCCGACATGGTCGCGGAGAATGGATGGGTTGCGTCGATCACCAAGTCGACCTGATTCTCGATAATCCAATGGGCAAGGCCGGATGCACCACCGAAACCACCAATCCGAACGGCACATGGAAGCGGAGCGGGATGACGGGTGCGGCCAGCAAGCGAAGTGGTAATCTCCAGTCGATCACCGAAGCGGTCCGCAGCCATACCGACCAATTGCGTTGCCTCCCCGGTCCCACCGAGGACAAGCAGCCGGCGAGGGACTCCGGTCGCCGACGCGCGAGCGTCCGGGCTAGGCGTCGGCACGGCCCACCACAGTGCCCGTACGATCCACGACCACAACCTCGATGGAGGTCTGACCGGAAAGCGTCGCCAAGGCAACTTCGCGAGCGCGTCGCGCCACCAGGTTTGCAATACCAAGATCCTCTGCCAATGACAGAACTTGCGAAGCCGTATTGGCTTGCGCGGCGGCGGCGGTAGTCTCGGGCGCTGCGTCGAGCTCGGAAACCCATTTTGCCAGCTCCGCAAAGTCGACTTGGCTGCGGGCCGAATGAAGGTCCAGGTTACCCTGTGCAAGTTTGACCATTTTGGCAAAACCACCACCGATGGTCAGGCGCTCAACCGGGTGTCGCCGCAGATGTTTAAGCATGCCGCCGACGAAGTCCCCCATATCGATAAGCGATCCATCTTCGAGTTCGAATAGCTTGCCGATTGCCGCCTCGGACGTCTTGCCGGTGACGCCGGCGACATGGCTGACGCCCATCGCCCGAGCCACGTCGATCCCCTGATGGATCGAATGAACCCACGCGCTGCAAGAGTAAGGGTGAACGATGCCGGTGGTGCCGAGAATAGACAGGCCTCCGACAATACCGAGACGAGGGTTCCAAGTTTGCTCGGCGATCTCCGCGCCCCCTGGGATCGCAATCGTGACGTCGATATCAGCCGTCACGCCGAGCGCCTCCGCTGCCTCGGCAATTGCATCGGCGATCATCTGGCGGGGACCCGGATTTATGGCCGGCTCGCCAACTGTCAACGGCAATCCCGGCTTCGTCACTGTGCCGACGCCTTCACCGGCGTGAAACTTGATCCCGCGGCCCTCGTCGCTCCGTCGAACAGTTGCCAGCACGGTAACCCCATGTGTGACATCGGGATCGTCGCCCGCGTCCTTTACGATGCCCGCCGTAGCCACGCCGTCCTTGAGTGTCTTGTGAGCAAGCGCAAACAGCGGCTGTTCGCCCTTCGGCAGGCGGACGGCGACAGGATCGGGAAAGGCGTCGGTCTCTAGCGCCTCGAAGGCGGCGCGAGCGGCGCCGGCCGCACAAGCGCCAGTGGTCCAGCCTTTTCGCAACGGTGCTTTTGGCCTTCGGGTCATGACCCCCGAGTTTACCTGTTCAGGCAGCGCGCGCCAGCACGTCAACGTTCCGTACCAGCGTTCGCCCGAGCGACGATCCGACTTGGGCGCGCAAGCTCGGCAATGTAGTGTGTCCTCATGGCGTATTCAGAACACACACCAATGCCCGACTTTGTGCGAGGCACCGTTTGGCTCGCGGGCGCAGGGCCGGGAGATCCAGGTCTGTTGACCTTGCTTGCGCTACACGGCCTCGAATGCGCCGACGTCGTCGTCTACGACGCACTGGTCGACAGGCGTATTCTGGCTTTTGCGCGCAACGGGGCAGAGCTGATCTACGCCGGAAAACGGGGAGGACGTCCGTCCTTCCGACAGCCCGACATCTCACAGCGGTTGGTGGAGTTGGCACAGGCTGGAAACCGTGTTCTGCGCCTCAAAGGTGGCGATCCGTTCATGTTCGGTCGCGGCGGCGAGGAGGCGCTTACGCTCGTCGAAGCGGGAATTCCATTCCGGATCATTCCGGGAATCACGGCCGGCATAGGCGGACTTGCTTACGCAGGCATTCCCGTTACCCATCGCGATACAAACTCAGCGGTAACTTTTGTCACGGGCCATAGTGTCACCGGCTCGATTCCCGAGGACCTAGATTGGCATGCGATCTCGGCGGGGGCGCCAGTGTTGGTATTCTATATGGCGCTCAAGCAATTGCCGGGAATCGCTGAACGTCTGATCGAGGCCGGCAGGCCAGCCGAAGAGCCTGTCGCTGTCGTCAGCCGCGCGGCAACGCCCGATCAAACCATTTTCGAATCGACGCTCAGAGCCTGCGGCAGGGCGCTGCACGAAGTCGAGCCGCCAGCCATCATCGCCATCGGACCCGTCGTGCGGCTACGCTCGGTGCTCGACTGGTTTGGTGCAGAGGGTGGAACGACAGCCATCACACCGCGCCTGCAAGGTCGCGGCAAGGACAAGGCAGTGCTACGCGACTAGGTCAGCGCGAAACGAGCTCACCAATTACCTCGCGAGCAAGCTCCAGAGCTTCTTTACCTTCCACCCCGGGCTCAAGACGAGGGTCGTAGAGCGTACGGAGTGCTATTTCGTCCCATTCTGTGAAGTTGGTAGACCGATTGGGCCAACGCGTGCCCAACGCGGAGCGGGCGTATTTACCCTTCCAGTGCCCCGGCAATCCGAGCGCGTGGAGAATCTCGTGGGCGAGGCAGAACTCGTTCTCTCGGCTGATTGTGATTGCAAGACCCTGTTGCAGGCGGCCGCCATGGCGCCGCGCGGAAGTGAGGCACAGCAGCCCCTCAGGCGATGTCGGGCTCTGCAAATCCTCTAGCCCCACATAGCGGAACATGATGTCCGCCTGATCGCCATCCTCGACCAGCCGAAAGCGCATGTCGATCCACGATTCCACCACCGAAAGATGCTGCATCACGAGTTCCGAGCGATCCTCAAGGCCAATGGTGGATACGCGCACCGGGTACTCCCGTTTGCCGTCATGGATCGGCCAACGACGCGTGCCCGGCGTATCGTCGCCCGGATAGAGGTCATCGGACTGCAGCGCCACCGCTTCAAAGAAACGCAAAGCTGCGGTCGCATCTATCGGCCCATAATACGGCCACAGCTGACGGCCAAAGAACGCAATTATCGCGACCAGCACAAACCCAATGATGACGTCGCGGCGCTTGAGCATGGCGATGACGGTGTCCGGCGTCAGCTTTCCGGACATCGCGCGGTCTGCACCTGATCCATGGCTCGCGTTGCTCATACCCAATGTTTATCTCGGCCAACCGGTTACCGCAATCCGACTGAATGATACGCGAATATCGTGGTGATGCTCAGCTTACGTTGTATCTTCGGCCTATGCCCACCCCCGGACTCATCATCGCCGCGCCGAAGAGCGGCAGCGGAAAGACCGTTATCACACTAGCACTCTTGCGCGCCTTCAGCCGCAGCGGACTGGCGGTTGTCTCGGCGAAGGCGGGACCTGACTACATCGATCCAGGGTTTCACACCGTGGCGAGCGGGCAGCGCTGCGTCAACGTCGATTGCTGGGCGATGCGGACCGAAATGACAAGCGCCCTGATAACACGCCTTGAACACCGGGCGGATCTCATTCTCTGCGAAGGCGTTATGGGTTTGTTCGACGGCGCCGCCGATGGTACCGGATCGACAGCCGATCTCGCCGCCTTCAGCGGCTGGCCGATTGTCCTCGTCGCCGACGTCCGTGGCCAGGCGGCGAGCGCTGCGGCAATGTTGGCCGGCTTCCTCAACCATCGAGACGACATAGATATCTCCGGCGTTATCTTCAACCAAGTGGGGGCTGCGGCGCATGCGCTAACGCTGCGAGAGGCGACCAGCGCCGCGCTACCGAACCTTGCCATTCTTGGCATGCTGAAACGCGATCCGCGCCTGGCGCTTCCCGAACGCCATCTGGGACTCGTACAAGCGAGCGAGCAAGGCGATCTCGACCGGTTCATCGAGGGGGCAGCAGATGCTGTTCGCGAGCACGTAGATCTCGACGCGTTGCGGGCGTTGGCCCGAACAACGCAGGTCCTGGCAAG
>CAZCVU010000023.1:0-10533 GCA_964501745.1 uncultured Flavobacteriales bacterium
AACAAATGGCAGAAGCGAACGGACTACCGGGATGATCCGTTGCTCTTCATCGAGAGTCTGCCGGCACGTGAAACGCGGATATTCGTCGAACGCGTGCTCACCAATGTTTGGCTCTACCGCTATCGATTGGGCCAGGCGACGCCGTCGCTGGTATCCATTCTCGAGGGTCAGTGGCCGCAATACACGGCGCTCGATGCGCCGGAGGCAAGCGCCTCAAAGGTAGCAACGAGTGGCGATTAACGAAAAACTCCCGTTTCTTCCCGTCAATATTGCAGTGCTCACCGTCTCAGACACGCGCGGGCCCGACGAAGACAAGTCGGGTGATACACTTGTTGAACGACTGACCACCGATGGTCACAAGCTGGTCGATCGTGCCTTACTCAAGGATGATCTTGACGGCATCGTCGCAAAGCTCGAAGCCTGGATTGCAGCGCCGGAGATCGATGTCGTCATCACAACCGGTGGCACCGGTGTCACCGGCCGCGACGTCACACCAGAGGCTATCGAACGCGTTTCGGAGAAGAGAATCGAGGGGTTCGGGGAGTTGTTCCGTTGGCTCAGCTTTCAAAAGATCGGCACATCGACGATTCAAAGCCGGGCGAGTGCGGGGGTCGCCAACGGCACCTACCTGTTCGCGTTGCCCGGCTCGACCGGTGCCTGCAGGGATGGCTGGGACGAAATCCTGCATCACCAGCTCGATAACCGGCTCATACCCTGCAACTTCGTCGAACTGATGCCGCGGCTGAAGGAGCGTTGACGACAGACGGGCGTCAACTCAGCGCGCGCATCGGCAACTGCGAACCACTGTCCTTCCAACGCGCCAGCGCTGCCGCATCATCGACATCAGGTAGCCTGTCGACCAAGACGTAGCTATTTGCCGATCCGAGATTTGCCAGAGTGTCGGCCAGGGCAAATTCGCTCGACCAGCGCACGCCGTCAAAGAGATGGGGCAGCCGTGAGCGATGGCGCAAGCCCACGAGCCAGTAGCCGCCGTCCTCGGCCGGTCCGAAGACGGCGTGATGCCGCTCCAGAGCAGCGAAGGCTCGCGCCACATGACCAACCTCCAGATCCGGGATATCGGCGCCGACGATGACTGCGGGTCCGGCTGGCAGCGTACGCAACGCTGCCGTCATGCGCCGTCCCAGATCACCCCTCGCCTGTATCCGGCGCGGAATACCTCGTGGCCAGCGGGCCGGCTCCGGCGTGACCCATAACCAACTTTGCCACCACGGAGCCCTGGCAATTCTTCCGATCACATGCATTGTCATCAAACGATGCGTTCTTAACGCCTCGATCGGTCCCAGCTCTTTCGCAAGTCGGCTTTTTACGCGGCCCAACCGTGGCGCCCGCGCAAATATCACGAGCTGACGTCTCACCAATTGTACCCCCCTGAGCGATCCTGCGAATCGGCTAGGCGTGAACTGCGCGCACCACATATATCACGTAGTACCGGATGCCTATAAAACGACAACAACACACTTATCGGACTTGTCGCGGCTGGCCCTAGCACCCTATTTAGCATGGCGATGGCTGGCTAAGGCGACAACACGTCATGAGCGACAACGACGATCTTGATGCACTGTGCGCGGCGCTCAACCGGACCGAGCTACTGGCCGTGCCGAATCGGGTCAAGCGCGACGATCTGCGCCCTCTGCCGGAGAAGGGCCTTGCCCACGATCATCTTCGAGTTGTCGGAACGGGTTGCTTGTTGCGCGTCCCGCGGCAAAGCCAGTTCGCACTTGCGGCTGTTGAGAATCTTACCTACCAGGCAGCCTGCTTCGAGCGTGCGTCGCAAGGAACGCATGCACCACGACTGCACGGCGTCTTGCCGCCTTCGCGCGAGCTGCCCATGGGCGCGCTCGTGGTCGACGAGATCGAGGGCCGAGCCGTCCAGTTGCCTGGTGATTTGCCGGCCATAGCGGAGTGTCTCGCATCGATCCACAGCCTGAAAGTGCCGCCGCCGAACGAACGCCCACCCCTTGCCGATCACAGCGATCCGATCGCCGGCACACTTGTCTTTATCGAGGAGCAGGCGCGCTACCTGGAGGATGCAACCGACGACCTGGACGCCGTCGCGTTGATTAGGGAAGAACTTGGTTGGGCGCGCAGGTTTGCGATTGAGAACGCCGATCAGGTGCAGCCCACGACCTTGGTCGCCAGCGACACCCATCCCGGTAACTATATCGTCGACCAATCGGGGCGGGCTTATATCGTCGACCTTGAGAAGGCGCTCTACGGCTCACCGGCCATCGACCTCGCCCACTGCTCGCTCTACACTTCGACCACTTGGGATATCGCCGCCAGTTACGTCATCGCCCCGGCCGAGGTGACTGCCTTCTACCGGGACTATCTCAGTCACATCGAGCCGGACCTCGCACAAGCGCTCCGGCCATGGCTGATGCCGCTACGTCGCCTTACCTGGTTGCGCTCGACAACCTGGTCCGCAAAATGGCGGGTCGAATCACGCAAAACAGCAGTTGCCGACAAGGACGCCGCTGCCAATACCGAGGACTGGTCCGCCGATAACCGCGACGCCCGCTTGGTGGCCCACGTCGAGGCACGCACCCGGGATTTTCTCAGCGCCCCGACGGTGCAGCGCATACGTGCCGAATGGCTCACCGGCAGCGATCTCGCGGCCGCCCTGTAAGGCGGGATCAGACGCCGCCGTCGCCAATCAGCGCGAGCGGCGCCCAGAATATCGGATGCGCATAGCTGAACATTGCTGCGCCGGTCTCAGGGTGGGAAAACACATCATCGATCAGTTGCAGCGTCGATTGCTGCAGGGCTGCGGCGCGGCTCAGGCTCGGATCAATCGACTGCCGGCGGAACAGCTCGGTCGTTAATCTTCTGGCGCTGGTCGTCTCAACCGGCCAGTGACTCACGAGCACCGCCCGCGTCCCGGCATAGAAGAAAGCTCGCCCCAAGCCCGAGACGGCCTCCGCTCCGGCACCAGATGCCGAGCCAGTATTGCAAGCCGACAGCACGACCCAATCCGCATCGAGATTAAGGCTTAGAATCTCACTCAGCGTCAGCAATCCGTCCGCCTTGCCGCCCGTCACCTCCGGTGCGGACAACGCCAGCGCCGATTCAACCAGGCCGTTCAGGTCTCCTGGTACGAGCCCGTGAGTTGCGAAGACAACAACCCGGCGGTCCGAGAGTTTGCTGGATCTTACTTTTTCCTCACTGGCTTTCTTACCAAGAAACACATCGCGCTTGATGTCAGCATTCATGGTCTTCGCAAGGTTCATGACTTCAGCCGCCGTATCCGGAAGACGTGGCAGGGCAGAGAGCAGCGCGGTGTCCGCCGCGTCGCTTTCAGCGCGACCGCGAAGTCCGACCGGCGCTGCGCGGGATCGGTAGGTGGCGAGTTCCGTCGCGGCTTTCTGGGCCTGCTTCGCCTGTTGTTTGCTGAACCATGGATCGCCAAATCCGGCGAAGGCAAGCCGATCGCCGGAAGGCGCGGGCGCCGTTCGCAATGTTCCGAGCGATGCCACCGTCGGCAGATGTGTGATCGCATGCGTACGGATGAGCCACGGAACGTCCTTGTAATTCTCAAATGGTAGATCGCTGGCACCGCCAGACGTGTGTGTTCCGGTGGGCAGCAAGGCAAACGGGATCTGCCCAAGCGGACCGTGCGGCACCACGATAAGGCTTGAGCTCGGCTGCCATGCCGCCTCCAATGGCTTGAGGAACGAATCATAAAGGCGACGGGCGACGATGAGGTCGAACGCGGGAATCCCTTCGATCGTCGTAGCCCCTGGTTCTAGTGACCGCCTGAGCTCTTCTGTCAGCTTCGCAAGTTCCGCACGATTTGAGCCGATGGCGGTAACCAGCGAAGGGCCGTCCTTCGATACCGCCCAGGCATAGCTTCGGTGCGTGCCGACATAGGTCGCTAGGAGCGCCTCACCATCGTGCAACTGCCGCCGCACGTCGTCTATGGTCGCCGGTGGCGGGCCAATCAGATCGGCATAGGTGGGAAACTTCTTTACGAGTTCCTGGCCGAGCTCGTCGCGCTCGCCGCGGAGACTTTCGACCAGATCGCGGAGCCTCGCCGCAAGCTTGGGATCGGCCTGGTTCTCCGGTCGCGCCAAGACCGTCGTCAGCGCCTGTGCTGCAGAAACCATCCGCTTTTCGGCATCTTGCGCGCGCCGCACCAATTTCGCGAGTTTTCGATTGTCCGCGGCCGATCGCGCGGCCGATTGTGCGAGCGCTCGTTGCACCGAACTATTGCGCGCAACGTCCGCAGCACGAAACGTTTCGGCGACAATGTCGACGCCTATGTCAGCTTCGAGCGTCGTACCGCGAATCGAGAGCAGAAGATCAATATAGCTCTCCAATACGAGCGAAAGGCGTTGGTTGGTGGCAGTTGTAGACCCGGCTTGCTCACCGCCGTTAGCGGCACCGGCCATGAGAACCGGCAACGCTGCGTGAAATTGCTCGAGAGCGGACTTCTCGTTGCCAGAGGAGGCCGCCGCCATGGCAAGGACCCCGCGCATTTCCGCGGCAACATAGTCGACATGCCCAACTTGCCGGGCCCTCTTGTCGAACGCGTCCTGCAGCAAAGCTCCGACGCGCTCCGGCTGACCGGAAAAAACCAGTGCCAATGCCCAACTCACATTTCCAGCGGCGAATCCCTTCCGGGCTGCTGGATCGCCCTCAAGGGCGCTCGCAGCGGCGTCAAATTCGGCGAGCGCCTCGGCCCAGCGTCCCTGGTTTACCAAGGCGCCGCCGATGCGCGCGCGGGCTGCGGCCCTCGCCAACGACCCTGCCGGCACGCGCGCCTGATCGAAGATATCGAGTGACGTTCGCGCCAGGACGACGGCGTCTTCGATACGGCCCTGCTCGAGCAATATGGAGCCCAGATTGTCGATCACGGCTGCTGTGTGCCCGGAGTTGCGTCCATGCGAACGCAACGCCGTGAGCAAGGCACTACGCGCCGCATTCTCTGCGTCAATAAGCCGGCCTTGGCGCCGCAAGTTTTGCGACAGACCCAACGCAATGTTGTCGAACCAAACCCGCGGGCTCATGGCGTCGGCACCAAGAATAGCTTTGCCGACGATCTTCGTCTCATCGCTGCTCAGGCGACCAAGCGCCTGGCGATGCAGTGCTTCGGCCTTCTCGTAGTCACCAGTCGCGTCCAGCACGGCAGCCTCGCCCGCCTCGAGCCCGGCCTCCAGCAGTCGCTGGATGGACGTGGCAACCGGCCATGACGAAATGTCGCCGCGATAGCGTTGCGCCTGTTTGAGGGCTATGGCTGCTCTCTCGGCATCGCCGCCGCGCGCATGCAGCATGACAAGCACACTGTTTGCCGCGACGAAGTAGCCACGTCCATACTCGTCGTCGAACAGGCCAAGCGCGCGCTCGATTGCAGCAATACCGGAATTGTAGTTGCCGGCCAGCGCCTCGGCACGCCCGAGGTCCCACAGCAGAATACCCTGATCGTTTCCGCTCAGCCGGCTGTGTTCGATCGCCGCGCGATAGTCCGCAACCTCTTGCTCGAAGCGACCAAGAAAATGTGCAGCCCTCGCCCTTTCACGAAAGAACTGAGCAAGCACGCCGGATTTTGCACCTTCGGGCGCCACTCGCTCGGCGACACTGATCGCTAGCTCAACCGCCTTCAGACTTTCTCGTTCGCGGTCGAGGACCGCCGTGATATCGCGGATGCTGCGCGGCGGCGCAAGCGATGTGCCGATCCCCCCGTGCCTCGACGCGCAGAGTCTCGGACAGCAGGTCACCCTGGCGGCCAACCAGCATCACGACGAACACAACGAGACAAATGAGGCGGGACAAGGCGCGACTCCGAATCAAGGATCTAGAACAAAGCAAAAACACATAATTGACCAATCGGCCCAGTATACAAAAGGATTATCGGCGGCCCCCTAATTTCTGTTTTCCCACGCTGGTCAGCACAGGATACGCCTCCAATCTGTGCATTAAATCCTTGTTATGTTCGCTGTTTGTTCTTTATCGTTCATGCAAGGTGGATATCCTACCCGACCGCAAGATCAAGGGACGCGGCGCCATCAGCAATCGGACCGGGCGCTTCGAACGCACCGAGCGCGTCGCCGTAGACGATGGATGGCAATCGCCGGAAGAGTTGCCCCCGAAACTGCGCACGACGCTCAGCATCGACCGGGCGCGCTCAGTGATAACCTACAACGATTCGCCCGATGTCGGCTTCGACCGCTCGGTCAACCCCTACAGAGGCTGTGAGCATGGGTGCGTCTACTGTTTTGCACGACCGACCCATGCTTGGCTCGGGCTGTCGCCGGGGCTCGATTTCGAAACCAGGTTGTTTTACAAGCCAGACGCCCCTGAGCGCCTCGCGGAGGAACTACGGCATCCGAAGTACCGTCCCGCAGCGCTTGCGATCGGCACCAATGCAGATCCCTACCAACCGATCGAACGCGAGTGCCGGCTGACGCGGAAAGTTTTGGAAGTTCTAGCCGAGTTTCGTCACCCCTTCGGCATCGTCACAAAGTCGGCTTTGGTAACCTGCGACCTGGATATCATCGGGCCGATCGCAGCAAGCGGTCTGGCTTCCGTCACCGTCACGCTGACGACCCTGGATGGCGGCCTATCGCGGCGCCTCGAGCCGCGGGCGCCACAGCCAAACCTGCGGCTTGCCGCGATTGAGGCTTTGCGGGAGGCCGGCGTCCCGGTATCGGTGCTGTTTGCGCCGGTTATTCCGACGCTCAACGACTGGGAGCTTGACCGCGTGCTCGAGGCTGCGGCGGCGGCTGGCGCAGACGGCGCCGGCTACGTACCGCTTCGCCTGCCGCGCGAGATCAAGCAACTCTTCATCGAGTGGCTGGAAACACATGTGCCGGACAAAGCGAGCCACGTCCTCAGCCTGATTCGTCAAACCCGTGGCGGGATACTGTACGAGTCCACTTTTGGCGAGCGAATGCACGGTAGCGGCCCGGTTGCACAACTGCTGGAGCAGAGATTTAGGGCCTGCTGCCGGCGGCTCGGCATGAACCGGCGGAGCCTGGCGTTGGAGACTGGCAAATTCCAACCGCCACCAATGGCCGGCGACCAATTGAGATTGTTCTAGTCACGCAAGGCGCCGGCGAATTCGGTTGCCTTCCAGCTCGCCGACGGTGGCTGCGGCGAGGCTGGTGGGCTGTTAGTATCACCGACCATGATCGGCGAACTACATCTCACGGGCATTGCGATCGTCGCGGTTGCTGCAACCTTATGCGGCCTCCTCATGGCTCGGCTCAAGCAGCCGGAAATCGTCGGCTACATATTGGCGGGCATCATTCTTGGCCCGGCCGGGATTGGTCTTGTCAGCGATCGCGAGCAGGTCGGCGCGCTGGCCGAACTCGGCGTCCTCATGCTGCTCTATTTCGTCGGCATGGAGCTGTCGCTCAGGAGCTTCCGTCATCTCTGGCGTATCGGCCTGATCAGCACGGTCATGCAGGTCGGCGGCAGTTTCCTTGCCATGTGGGCGCTGACCGCCTATCTCGGCTGGCCACTTAAATACGCAGTGTTTTTCGGCTTCGTGCTCGCCCTGTCGAGCACCGCCGTGGCGATCAAGATGCTGGGCGACATCGGTCAACTGCGAACGCGTGTCGGCCGCATCACGGTCGGTGTTCTGATCGCACAGGACCTGGCAGTCGCACCGATGATGCTGATCGTCGGCAGCATGGCCGGTGACGGGATGTCTGTCTCGGTGATCTTACGGCTTGTGCTGTCGGTTAGCGTGCTGATCGGGATTATCGCTTTCTTGACCCGCCGGCAACGCACCAGCCTGCCATTCGCTCCGCTAATCGTCGGCAACCACGACCTGACCTCGATCGCGGCGCTGGCCTGGTGCTTCGGGATGGCAGCGGTGACAGGCTTGATCGGACTTTCGGCTGCCTTCGGCGCCTTTCTGGCTGGGCTCGTCGTCGGCAACAGCGCTCAGCGTCAGGACATATTCAGAACCGCCAAGCCGTTCGAAAGTGTGCTGATCATGGTGTTCTTCCTGTCCATCGGGCTGCTGATCGATCTGCGCCATCTGTGGGAGAATCTTGGCCTCGTCCTGCTGCTGTGGATGCTGGCGACAGTCTTCAAAACGGCGCTCAATACCGGTGTGTTGCGACTCCTAGGCGAGCCCTGGCCGCGAGCCTTCGAATCAAGCCTGATGCTGGCCCAGATCGGCGAGTTCTCCTTCGTACTGGGCGCCGTTGCCATCGACCGGGGCTTGATCGACACCGACCTTCACCGATTCATCGTCTCGGTGACTGCGCTGTCGCTTTTCTGCAGCCCCTTCTGGATGGCGAGCGCACGCCGCCTCAACCACCGCGCAGCTTACCGCGTAGAAGGTCTGGGCGCCCTCCTGCGCTTGATCTATTTTCGCGAGTGGCGGGCTTCACGCCGAGTCAGCCGAATGGCGATTGACCACGCGACCAACTGGCTTGCTACGCTACGAGAGTTCACCGGGCGGGCGCTGCGTCGCAAGCAAAGCAAACCGGCGCAAGGTGGAACGACCACAGCGCCGACTTCAACAACGACCCAAGCCTCCCACCCCGGCGCAGTTCGCGACGCCGATCGAGGTGCGGGCAAAGGAACGACCTAGTGCCCGACCTCGCTTTCGAGCGGGCAGCGGGCGGACGCATCGCTGGCATAGACGAAGCCGGCCGCGGCCCGTGGGCGGGGCCCGTGGTTGCCGCGGCGCTTATTCTAGCGCCCAGCGTTCCGGTCGAACTCGCCCGACAGATCGACGACTCGAAGAAGCTGCGGCCCCGCCTCCGCGCAACGCTGTTCGAGGAACTGCAGGCGCATGCCGAGATCGGCATTGGTATTGCCTCCGTCGCTGAGGTCGACAGCCTTAACATCCTGCAGGCAACCATGGTTGCCATGCAGCGCGCGCTCGAAGCGCTCAACCAGGCGCCAGATTTCGCGCTGGTCGATGGCAAGCAGGTGCCGGATCTGCCGTGCCCTGCTCGCGCCATCGTGCGCGGCGACGCTCGCTCACTGTCAATTGCGGCCGCGTCAATCGCCGCAAAAGTAACCCGTGACGAGCTGATGGCCGCGCTTGCCGTCAAACACCCAGGTTATGGCTGGGAGCGCAATATGGGCTATGGCACGGCCGAGCATCGGGCCGCCTTGGATGCGCTTGGTCCAACCCCGGAGCACCGCCTGAGCTTTGCGCCGGTCGCCCTGGCGGCAGGCACTGGCAAGTAATACGCGAAACACCCAAGATAAATAAAAGTATTGACCTTACGATTCCGCCGAATCATGATCGGCCAATGAAAAAACAAAAACAAAAACCTGAAGAACTTCCAATAAACCAAATTCTTGTCGGTGACAGCATCGAGACGATGCTTGGCCTGCCGGAAGAGTCGGTCGATATGGTCTTTGCTGATCCGCCGTACAACCTTCAGCTTGCTGGCGAATTACATAGACCAAACAACTCGCGCGTAAACGGCGTCGAGGAGCAGTGGGACAAGTTTGCCAGTTTCGCCGAGTATGACGACTTCACGCGCGCCTGGTTGACGGCAGCCAAGCGTGTCCTGAAGCCGGACGGCACACTCTGGGTGATCGGCACCTATCACAATATTTTTCGCGTCGGTACGGCACTTCAGGATCTCGGTTTCTGGCTGCTCAACGACATCGTCTGGGTCAAGACCAATCCGATGCCAAACTTCCGCGGCAAGCGCTTTACCAATGCACATGAAACGATGATCTGGTGCACCAAGGAGCGTGGCGCGCGATATACCTTCAACTACGAAGCTATGAAATCGCTCAACGACGAATTGCAGATGCGCAGCGACTGGTTGATTCCGCTGTGCAGCGGACCAGAGCGGTTGCGCGACGCCGAGGGTAACAAAAGCCATCCAACACAGAAGCCGGAGGCGCTCTTGCATCGGGCCATACTCGCCGCGAGCGACCCCGGCGACATCGTCCTCGACCCGTTTTTTGGCTCTGGAACAACTGGTGTGCTCGCCAAGCGTCTGGGCCGAAACTTCATTGGCATCGAACGTGAGAAACGCTACGCAAAACTAGCGACAGATCGGCTCGCCAGCGAACCACCGCCGTCCGAGCGGCATCTCGTCGAAACACCATCCAAGCGGCGCCAACCACGCGTTCCGTTCGGCTGGCTGGTCGAACGCGGCATGTTGACGCCAGGCACTATTCTGCATAGCGCCGGCCGCCGCTGGGCGGCCAAGGTGCGGGCCGACGGCACGCTGATCGCCGTCAACAATGTCGGTGAGCACCGCGGCTCGATTCACCAAGTGGGCGCGGCGCTGCAAGGTGCACCGACCTGCAACGGCTGGACATTCTGGTTTCTCGACGTTGAGGGACGAGAAGTGCCGATCGATCTGCTGCGGCAGAAACTGCGGGCCGAACTCAATTGAGCTGCGTCGTCTCAACTCGACGGTGGTCGAAGGCATTGCACGGCCGCGCCGGCGTGGATTAGATCTCGTGCGCTTCGGCGTGATACTAAATCTGGACGCCGACTCGGCTGACCGAATACGGCAGGTCCAGCGAGCATTGACCGGCAGCGAAGTCGACGACCCCTTCGATCTCTATGACATTATC
>CAZCVU010000023.1:10543-15629 GCA_964501745.1 uncultured Flavobacteriales bacterium
GACATTATCTATGGTGTCGAGCCACACCTAACGGTTGCACTCTACGACGAGATCGAGCGTCCACTGATCGTTGAAGCAATCGACAACACGTTCCGGGACGTCGGCCCAATTCCGATAGAATTCGCGTCAATCGCTCTGTTTCCGGGAAGCGTCCTCTATCTGGCGCCGCGCGTCACCGTCGAGCTGCTGGAAATTCACCAGACCTACCATCGCAACACCGAGGCCATGGCCGGTGCCTGCAACCTCCACTACCTGCCGGATGCCTGGGTGCCGCATTGCTCGCTCGGTGTACCGGCGCCTGCGGAGGAGCTGAGCCAGGCAATGATGAGCGTCGGCTACGGCTGGACACCGGTCGAAGGCCATCTCGTATCGGCGGAACTGGTCTCCTACCCACCGGTGACCAGCCTGCACCTGCGTCCGTTCAACTGAACCCACCGTGTCGATCCGGGACTTCCGGGCGGCCCCTTAACCAGGCTTTGTTCACGAGTGCAGCATAGCGTGCGCCACGACCTTCTTTATCAGCGACGGCAACGCCTGATCGCTGAGCTTCTCCAGCGAACACCATAACCCTTCCTCAAGCCTGTGGCCGCTGGCGTGGCCGGCTAAAACGAGGAGTTCCAGGTGGAAATGCGTAAATGTGTGATGCACGAGTCCCGGCAACAGTCGGCCTTTTGAAATGGCGACTGGGGCAGCCTCCCGCGCCGACACCTCGTCCGGCATCACGGCCTCGATCCAGGCACCCGACGGCACTTCAATCATGCCGCCCAGCAGCCCGGCCTCGGCCCGGCGGCGCAACAACACCGCGCCAGCAGCATCGGTGATCCAATAGGCGATGGCGCGACGTGTCGCCCGCTCCTTCTTTGGCGAACGACGTGGCAAGACATCCGCCTGTGTCTTACCGGCACAGCGGCCCTGCCAAGGGCAAAGCATGCATTTTGGACGTCGCGGCGTGCAAATCGAGGCGCCGAGATCCATCACCGCCTGGGCGTAGTCTCCAGGCCGCTCCACGGGTGTTAGGACGGCGGCAAGCTGGCGCAGCCGTGACTTGGCCGCTGGCAAGGGCTCGGCGACCGCATGGAGCCGCGCCATCACGCGCTCGATATTGCCGTCGACGACAACGGCCAGCTGATTGAACGCGATCGCCGCGATCGCGGCTGCCGTGTAGGGGCCGACTCCAGGAAGCTTGAGCAGCCCCGCCTCGGTTGTCGGAAAGACCGCGTCATAGTCGCGCACAAGGGTTTGCGCACAGCGATGAAGATTGCGCGCTCGCGCATAGTAGCCAAGGCCCTACCAGCAATGCAGAATATCGTCGAGTTCGGCCGCAGCAAGCGCCTGAATAGTCGGCCAGCGCTTGAGAAACTCATTAAAGTAAGGAACGACCGCGGCAACCGTGGTCTGTTGCAGCATGATTTCCGATAACCAGACGCGGTAGGGATCGGGCGTCTCGCCCGGCAGCACCCGCCACGGCAGACGTCGGCGATGGCAATCGTACCAAGTCAGCAACTCGGCAGCGATCTCGACGGCATGTTGCGCGTCGGAAACCTGCGATAACGACTTGAGCCTGCGTGCCATTGGCGCGAGACTAATGTATCGGCAAGTCGCGGAGCCAGAGATTTGAGTGGCAAACAGGAAGACGGCAAGGCCAAGGCGGCGAGATCTCTTGTCGAGCGTGTTGGCGGCGTTCGAACGCTAGCGACTTTGATGCCGAAACTGACGCGACCGATCCTCGGCCGAAGAGGCTTCGCGGAAGCGAGCGTCATTACCGAGTGGGCGACGGTTGTTGGCAGCGAACTGGCCGGAAACTCGCAACCGGAGAAGCTTGTCTTTGCGCCGGGCGAACGCATCGGCGGCGTGCTCCACGTTCGCGTTGCCGGCGGCGTGGCAACGGAGCTTCAACATCTGGAACCGCAGGTCGTGGAGCGCATCAACGGGTATTTTGGCTACCGTGCGGTAAGCCGGCTGAAGTTGCTGCATAGGCCACCGGCAAAGCTCACCGACTCGCAAACCAAGGCTACCGCCAGCGCAAGTGACGCCGTGCAGCAGGCGGAACTGCCTAAGATCCGGCAACTCGACGAAATAGAACATACGGAATTGCGCCGGGCGCTCGAGAAACTCGGCCAAGCGGTCGCCGCCCGTAACCGCCGCTAGGAACAGCGCCGGCCATTTCTCGCGGCCCGTATTCACCGACTTCACTGTTAACATCGGCGAAGCCCGACTCACGCTTGTCGCTCCGAATTACGGGCCGTATACTCCGGCATTCCAAGCAGCCTTCGGAGGCGTCATTGCGGCATATTCGACTGTTTGCATTATTGGCAGTGACCATGCTCTTCCCGGCTCTGGGAAGTGCCGCGAACCTGTCTCTGGAGGACGCGCTTAACGAACGCGTACTTGGCGACCCGGCAGCGCCGATAACCATCGTCGAATATGCGTCAATGACCTGCCCGCATTGCAGAAGCTTCCATGAAGACGTTCTTCCAGCGCTGATGGAGGCGTATATTGATACCGGAAAAGCGAAACTAATTTTCCGTGATTTCCCATTGGACGGGCTGGCACTGCGCGCTTCCATGATGGCGCGATGTGCACCTGTCAACCGGTATTTCAAGTATATCGACGCGCTGTTTCGATCCCAGTCGACCTGGGCGACCAACACTAACCCGTTGGTCGCGCTTGCCCGCATCGGCAAGCTGGGCGGTATGAGTCAAAACGATTTCGACGCCTGCATGCAGAACGAAGCTCTATTCGATGGCATCCTGAGGTCGCGACAGGTCGCCGCGATCGAATTCTCCGTGGAAGCCACGCCGACCTTCATCATCAACGGCCAGAAGATGACCCAGCGTCCATCATTCGAGTCATTTGAATCCATCTTCATCATCAACGGCCAGAAGATGACCCAGCGTCCATCATTCGAGTCATTTAAATCCATACTGAAAAGGTTGGCTGAATCCATACTGAAATGGCTGGCGCCGTGATTCGGCGTTCGGCTCGACTCGTCTCTTAGTCCAAGGCGGCCCGTGCACTTCACAAAAATCCGCGTTTCGGGGTTCAAGTCGTTCATCGATCCAACCGAGTTGCCGATCGGACCCGGAATGACCGGTATTGTCGGTCCGAACGGCTGCGGCAAATCCAACGTCGTCGAGGCCTTACGCTGGGCAATGGGCGAATCGTCGGCCAAGCGCATGCGCGGCGGCGAGATGGACGATGTGATCTTCGGCGGGTCCGATAGCCGGCCTGCCCGCAACATTGCCGAGGTCACAGTGCATCTCGACAACGCCGATCACACCGCACCGGCACCGCTCAACGAGGTTGACGAGATTGAGATTTCCCGGCGTATCGAGCGCAGCGGCGGCTCGACCTACCGGATCAATGGCAAGGAGGTGCGGGCACGCGACGTCCAACTGCTGTTCGCCGACATCGCGACCGGAGCCCATTCGACGGCGATGGTCAGCCAAGGCAGGGTCGGTGCACTGATTGGCGCAAAACCCGTCGAGCGCAGGGTGCTCCTGGAGGAGGCCGCAGGTATTCGCGGGCTGCATTCGCGTCGGCACGAGGCCGAGTTGCGACTCGCCGCTGCAGAAGGGAATCTTGAGCGCCTGGAGGACGTCGTCGGCGCGCTCGAAGGCCAACATCAGGGCCTTCAGCGCCAGGTGCGTCAGGCCGCACGTTATCGCCGGCTGGCCGATAATATTAGACGCCATGACGGCATGTTGCTGTATCTGAAATGGCAGAACACAAGTGCAGAACGGGACGGAGCGCAGGGTGATCTGGACGCCGCGGCGGCGGCGGTCGCTCAGCGAACCAAAACGGTCGCCGCGGCAACAACTGTGCAGGCAGACCTGGCTGCCAAGTTGCCTGAGCTCCGGCGGCGTGAAACCGAGGTCGCCGCGGAGTTACAGCGGCTGGTTCTCGCCGCCGCCGAACTCGACCGGGAAACGGAGCGGATGGCGCAGGCACGCGACGAAGCGGAGCGGCAGCTTGCGCAAATCGCAGCGGATATTGACCGCGAGCGCGTACTCGCAAGCGATGCCGCGGCGGCGCTTGAGCGGCTCGAGAAGGAGAAGGCACAGTTCTCGGACGCCAGCGAAGATGAAGATAAGACTCGATTGGCGGCGCAGACGGCATGCGACGAAGCGGCTGCAGCGCTCGAACTCAAGGACAAGGAACTCAGCACGCTTTCAAAACATATGGCTGAGGTTTCCGCCCAGCGCTCCTTGCTCGAGCAGCGGCGTGACGACTTCAACGATCGCAAATCGCGGCTTGAACAGCGATGCGACGAGTTTGGGCAGCAACTTAAGACACTGGCGGCAGCGCCCGAAGGCAAAGCTGAACTGCGGCAAGCGGAGGCGGAGATGGGGGCCGCCGAGGAGATCCTTGCCAAGGCAAAAAGCGACGCCGAATTGGCCGAAGGCGAACGCACGGACACTCAGGAAAGTGAGATACAGGCGCGGTCCCGACTGAGTGAGACCGAGGCAGAACTGGCGCGCCTGGAAGCTGAGGCACAGGCGCTCGCGGAACTGACCGAGCCGCCCGAAAGTGATCTTTTTGCCCCGTTGATCGACGCGATCAAGGTCGAAGCAGGGTATGAGGTGGCGTTGGGAGCGGCGCTGGGAGACGATCTCGATGCGCCGGCCGATACCGCGGCACCGGTACATTGGGCAACACTGGCGCCACTCAACCCAAAACAGCCGCTTCCGGCCGGCGTTAACTCCCTGTCGCGCTACGTCAAAGCACCGGCTGCCCTGACACGTCGTCTCGATCAAATTGGCGTCGTCGCAGCTACTGCCGCCGGAGAAATATTGCGCGATTCACTGCTCCCAGGCCAACGGATCATCAGCCTCGACGGCACGCTTTGGCGTTGGGACGGCTATACGGTCACGGCCGGTGCATCGACGGCCGCGGCAACACGCCTGGCGCAGCAAAACCGCCTCAACAATGTTCGCGAGCTTTTGCTGACGGCAAGAGCGGAGGTCGCCGAGCGGGCGTCGGCTCACGAGGCGGCAAGCGCGGCAAACGCCAGTGCGACACAACGTGAGCGGGAGGCTCGAGAGTCTTTGACGCTAGCATTCGCACGGCTTGACGCCGACCGCGA